>NZ_CP018192.1:1742500-2007500 GCF_001889525.1 Granulibacter bethesdensis | reverse complement strand
ACTGGATTGCCCCTGCAGCCGGATCGTTCCGGGAAATAGCTCCAGCGAATAGACCGTACCCGAAACCGACACAGGTGGACTGGTAGAGCATACCAAGGCGCTTGAGAGAACGATGTCGAAGGAACTAGGCAAATTGCTTGCGTAACTTCGGGATAAGCAAGACCCATGTCCGGGCAACCGGGTGTGGGTGGCACAGACCAGGGGGTAGCGACTGTTTAGTAAAAACACAGGGCTCTGCGAAGTCGAGAGACGACGTATAGGGTCTGACGCCTGCCCGGTGCCGGAAGGTTAAGAGGAGGTGTGCAAGCACTGAATTGAAGCCCCGGTAAACGGCGGCCGTAACTATAACGGTCCTAAGGTAGCGAAATTCCTTGTCGGGTAAGTTCCGACCTGCACGAATGGCGTAACGACTTCCCCACTGTCTCCGGCATCGGCTCAGCGAAATTGAATTCCCCGTGAAGATGCGGGGTACCCGCGGTCAGACGGAAAGACCCTATGAACCTTTACTGCAGCTTTGCAGTGGCACCAGGAAAATGCTGTGTAGGATAGGTGGGAGGCTTTGAAGCATGGGCGCTAGCTTGTGTGGAGCCAACCTTGAAATACCACCCTGCGTTTTTCTGGTGTCTAACCGAGACCGGTCAGCCCGGTCCGGGACCCTGCATGGCGGGCAGTTTGACTGGGGCGGTCGCCTCCCAAATGGTAACGGAGGCGCGCGATGGTGGGCTCAAGCCGGTCGGACATCGGCTGTTGAGTGCAATGGCATAAGCCCGCCTGACTGCGAGAGCGACAGTTCGAGCAGAGACGAAAGTCGGCCATAGTGATCCGGTGGTCCCGCGTGGAAGGGCCATCGCTCAACGGATAAAAGGTACTCTAGGGATAACAGGCTGATCTCCCCCAAGAGTCCACATCGACGGGGAGGTTTGGCACCTCGATGTCGGCTCATCACATCCTGGGGCTGGAGCAGGTCCCAAGGGTTCGGCTGTTCGCCGATTAAAGTGGTACGTGAGCTGGGTTTAGAACGTCGTGAGACAGTTCGGTCCCTATCTGCCGTGGGTGTTGGAGACTTGAGAGGATCTGTCCCTAGTACGAGAGGACCGGGATGGACGCACCTCTGGTGCACCGGTTGTCGCGCCAGCGGCACAGCCGGGTAGCTATGTGCGGACGGGATAACCGCTGAAAGCATCTAAGCGGGAAACCCACCTCAAAACCAGGTCTCCCTGAGGGCCGTGAAAGACCATCACGTCGATAGGCCAGGTGTATACGTGCGGTAACGCACTCAGCTAACTGGTCCTAATAGCCCGATAGGCTCAAGAACTTCCATCATGCACAGAAGTCATCCACACATGACACACAGCACATCCTAAAAAATACCAGAACATCCCATCACAACACCACCACCAAAAAGGTGGGTTGGACGACCTGGTGGCTATGGCGGGGAAACTACACCCGATCCCATCCCGAACTCGGACGTGAAATGCCCCAGCGCCCATGGTACTGCATCTCAAGATGCGGGAGAGTAGGTCGCCGCCAGGTCTTCCAACCCACCTCTATCGCTACCTACCACCACAAACGCGGGGTGGAGCAGCCCGGTAGCTCGTCAGGCTCATAACCTGAAGGCCGCAGGTTCAAATCCTGCCCCCGCAACCATATAAAACAATCCCATTACATCAAATGCACAAAGCCGATCCCCAATTCTTAAGGGGACCGGCTGTACATGTGTTTAAGCAAAAATACACGTCAGAAATCGCTGCCGTATCAGTTCTTACCAATAATATTTATGTGGCCTTCTGGTTCCGGTGTAAGAAAAAACAGCCTCAACAGGATCAATGGCACCTCTCGTAATGAGGCGGCTGATGGCCTTGTCTTTATGACGAGCCGGGCAGATATCATGCAGATGGCTGTACCAGTTGGGAGATTCAGAGGCATCACGTGATCCTCCATACCCACAGCGATCTGGGCGATTGGCCCATCGATGATTACGACCATACTTCAGGCTGTGATGATAGGTGCGAGACATGGGAGTTTCCCTCCATGACGCACGGAGTCATTTCCGAGCGTACCTACATCGTGCGCACTCCGTTATTGGAAATGATGATTTTCATAATGTTCTCCGACAGGGTTGATAAACGCTTGCCCTCCTTGACTGCCAAACCAGCTTATGTTCGGCACTATAAAGGCGTTCGGGTGCGTTAGTCGTCTTTATCGATGTGAAAAATAGGCAGACTCCATCTGGGACAGAATTTTTTCTTCCTGCAATTTGAGAATAGCCCTGTCGATCTGATCACGCATAGGGAAACCGGGCCGCATGACGAAGCCGAGATTTTCCGGACGTAGTGTAGCGCCTGTTACGATCAGTGATTGGGTAGGATTCTGTTGGATATAATAATCGAGCTGAGATGCATCTCCCAGAATGGCGGCTGTTTTGCCCTGGATCAGTTCATCTACAGCATCGGACAGGAGCGTATATCCATGAACGTTCAGGCTGGTCTCTAAGGCGAAAGCCATGGCGATGCTGCCTTTCATCGCGCTGACCGGGCGATGGCCTAGGTCAGTGATATTGTCCACGCGCTGGTTGATTTCTGACGCTGTCATCACGCTGGTAATGCTGGATGTGACATAGGCCACAATGCCAACGCCACAGAGCAGCCAGATGGCGGCAATGATCCGTGCACCGGCTCGCTCTGGCACGGTGCCGGACGTTTGATTGCCGGTCAGCATCGCCATCATATCATAGAAGGCGCCCGACAGAGAGGAACTCCAGTGGGGTGATGAATCCTTTAACACATGCCGGTGCATGATGGCTGTGATCAGTGTCGCCACCAGGATCGCCAGAAAAATAAACAGATAGTTACGCAGATGGCCGGAAGCAGCCAGTTCACTCAGAAGTCTGGAAAGGCCTGTACTATTGTGTTTGACAATCATCATCCGCAGCCCGGTCTGAAACCACGGCTGGCTGAAGATCACTTTCTCCATACGCTGGCTGCTGATTGTCAGGCCGACCGTACCGACATCGATCTCCCCGCGCTCAAGAGCAGAGAGAAGATCGGCTATTGTTCCATAGCGGTGATAATGGGTGATCCAGCCCTGCATCTGTGACGTCTTGTCCCATAGATCAATGGCCAGCCCAGCTGGATGATCATTCTTCTGATGCGGCAGCACGAAAGGCGGATCGATAAAATAGCCTGCATTGATCACAACATGCTCGGCTGCATTTTTATCCGCTGCCATAACATTGGCAGGAAGAAGGACGACTCCCATAATGCCTGCTTGAGCCAGTATGGCGAACAGAAGGAAACAGAGCCCAAACACAGAACGGAGAGGACGGCGGAAAGCGTTGGAAAAAAACGGTGTCATGGGCCTATGAATAACCGGGATGCCGCGTTCTGTACCTTACGGCGATATGAAAAATGATGGATCGGTGTGCGGGAGTGATAATTCCCAATAGCCATCATCATGTTTCCGCCTGATGCATTCAGATGATCTCGGATGATGGCTCCTGCCGCTGCAATATTGAAACAGGGATCCATCAGCAGCCTGACCCGTGTGGCCTGAACGGAAAGACCGGTAAAATGGGCAATCGGCTCTATCCAACTGGTATTGATCTGCATCAGACCGAGATCTTCTGTCCCGTTCGCATTGCGATGCACAACCCCGACCGCCCCTTTTTCCACCGCCTGAATTGATGGCAGTACGCGGGGCGGAAGGTGGTAGTAAGATGCAGTCGATGCCATACAGGCAATATAGGGTATGCTCACGTCAGGTTGATCTTTGGTGGAGTATCCTGTGAAGATGAGGGAGGAAACATCATATGACAGCTAAACGCAATCGGTTTACATTCGTAATAGCTGGAATCCGGTTTCGCCTGTTTCCTTGGAGCCAGAGCGGTCAATTTCATGCCCGTTCTTCTGCGGATGCGGGTTTTACCCTGATCGAGATGCTGGTTGTTATCGCCATTCTGGGAATTCTGGTGGGATTGGCTGCTCCTGCCGTGTTGCGCCAACTGGGAGGCGCCCGCCAGTCTGTGGCAAGGCAGGCTGTGCAACGCATTGGCTCAGTCCTTGATCTCTACAGGCTGGATATGGGCAGCTATCCTTCGACGTCCGACGGCCTGGGTGCTCTTGTCAATCGGCCGGCCGCGGATGCCGATGCGTGGAATGGCCCCTATCTTAAGGATCGCAGATTGCCACAGGACCCCTGGAATCATCCATTCCTGTATCGGTCACCTTCAGCGCGGGAGGAAATGCCGTATGATCTGTGCTCTCGTGGCGAGAAGAATGTGCCGGGCGATGTTCCTGCGCCCGGCATGATCTGCAACGAATGACAAGACATTCAGGGGTAGATCCTCGGCTTGTGCTTCAGCGCCCTTTAACGACCCGTTCGGCGGCGCGGGATAAGGGCACCCGGCGCCAGTCCAGCACCGTGACGATGCCTTTGTCCGGATTCAGCTGCACTGTTGCCACGCGCGCAGCGGCCTCCCGACCATCTGCTTTTCGGACAATCATTACCGCGACAGTCACGGCGATATGATCACTGCTGCGTATATCGGCTGGACTGGAGGCTGATGGCAGCCTGATCCCATCCACCTTCGTGGCACGGAGCAGTGCATGCATAACCAGCGGATCAGAGGCCCCGGTATCCGGTATATCAGGCTGATAGAGAGACAGATGGGCGCGCAGTCGGTCCAGCAGGGCAGGAGTCATTCCAGGTAATGACAACAGGCCATCCAGTGACGTGAAATAGTGGCCTGCTACGGCCTCCATTGTGCTGGAGGTAGCAAGCCGGGCCAGATCCGCCTGTTCCTCCGTTGTCATCAGGGCAGGGGGGGTGCGCCAGAGTACGATATTGCGGGCCACAATCGCTGCCGTGGCCGACCGTATCCCTGTTGCCTCCATCAGATATTGCAGGGCGAGCACGGAGGCCGTGTTAGGGTTTATTTTATCCTTTTCTGGTTCGATCCGGATAACTGCCTGAGCATCAGGGAGTGCCCAACGATAAAGGGCGGCCTTGATCGGCCATTGACCGGCTGCAAGACGAAAAATGGCGTCCTGCACGGCCCCCTCTGCTTCCGCATCGGCTTGCTCCGCGGCTACCAGAGCTGTAGAAAGTCGCAATTCACTTTGCCCGGTGGCAACAATACGGCTGCTGATGATCGTCAGTGGCACAATGCCCCACAGCACAATCAGCAATGCAAAGCCACGATCCCGTCCTGATCTGGTCAGGCTTGTTCCTGTCCGATCTTTTCGGGGCCGCTTCAGCGTTCTAGCCCCAGCGAGCGTCTGACATGGCGGTTCGGATCGGCGGAGCCGGTAGGGCGCAGATGATTCAGCTCCTGGGGGACAAGGGCGGCATCACGCAGATTCTGCCTCAGATCTTCGGTCAGGGCGCGCGCATCCCGCTGGTCATGAATGACATGAGGCGTGACCAGAATCAGAAGTTCGGTGCGGCTACGATTATTATTCTGCTGCCCGAACACACTGCCGAGTACCGGCACGTCTTTCAGGAATGGCACACCGCCATTGGCGCGGGAGTTATTATCGCGGATCAACCCGGCCAGCCCGACAGTCTGTCCATCCTGCACCACGACGCGGGACTGTACGCTACGCTGCTGGAAAGCGGGGGAGGAAATGCCGTTGGTGTTGATACTGGTATCAACATCGCTGACTTCCTGTGAAATATCGAGCGTGACCAGACCGCTGTTGTTGACGCGGGGCGTTACGTTCAGGATCACGCCGGTTTGCTGATAGCTGACCGCGTTGATAATGGCTGACTGCCCGATCGTCGCCTGTGACTGGGCTGTCAGATAAGGCACCAGGGCTCCTACCTGAAGCCTTGCAGGTTCGTTATCCAACACCATCAGCTCTGGCGAGGAGAGGACCTGCACCTTGGTGACGGATTGCAACAGCGTCATGGCCAGCTGGGAGCTGCTGCTGCCGGTCAGCAGGAAGCCATTGGAAAATCCCGGTATTGCCGCGGCAAGAAGACCGCCGGTGCTGGCCGTTGCGGCTGTCGCTGCCGCGGTTTGCATGGCGCTGTTGAGGCCTCCTTCACGGAAAAAGAATTGTGTACCGTATCGCAGGGTATCGTTCAGCGCGACTTCGGCAATGATGGCGTCAATCCGCACCTGAAGGGGCAGAATGTCGATTTTACGGAGCATGGTCTCAATCGGGCCATACTCGCTTTCCGTCGCGAAGATCAGAACGGCATTATTCTGCATATTGGGTACGATACGCAGCGTATTAGGGTCGGTACCCGCATCATCCATACTGCCGGCAGAGCCACCGCCCGCACCGGTCAGGGGGCCGAGCAGGGGGTTGCTGCTGCCCGATTGTGGTTGTTGTGAGACATCTCCCGTATTGCCGGCCTGCGGTAATCCGCCATTGCCGCCGGGGGTCATGGAGGAGGTTCCTCCTGTCATGCCGCCATTGATTCCACCGGCCCCTCCCTGTGTGGCGGAGGATTGTGACTGGCCCGCGGGACGTGTGGTGTTGCGTGGTGTTGGCTGTGCGGTCACGCGCCCCGGCGTGAAGGCCTGTTGCAGGACATAGGCGACATCGTTGCTGCGGCCATTTTGAAGGTAATAGACATGCCAGCTTCGGGTTGACTGCCGTCGCCTTTGCCCGACCATCGTGTCGATCCGTCGCAAATCCTCGATCTGTCTTGCGCTGCGGGCGACGGCCAGAACGGCATTGATCCGGTCCATCGGCAATATCCGTACTACTCCGGCCAGTGCGCCTCCCTGCTGACTGGAGGCTGCGGTCTGAAGAGCCTGTGCGTATTCCTTGGCACCTCCGGCATCGGCCGGGAAAAGTGCAAAGGACTGTCCTGCCAGCATATCCACATCAAAAGCCTGGATCAGTCCGATCATGACTTCCCGCGCCTGTGGATCACCGGAAACCAGCACGGCATTTCGCCCGGCATCAGCTGCGATTTTCGCGCCATTCTGTGCATAAGGCTGCAATGTTTTGGCCAGTTGCTCGGCCGAGGCATAGCGCAGCGGTACGATGGTTGCCCCGCCATTCAGAATCGCTTCACCATTCTGTCCGGCGGAGGCTGTGATGCCCGCAGCGGCACCGATGGGCAGAACACGATACAGCCCTTCTGTCTGCACGACCGCTGCTCCGTTCTGGTTCAGCAGAACCTGAAGCGTCGGCAGGAGGGCCGTGGCACTGAGTGGCTGGGATGTATGAAAAGTCGCCGTGCCATGCACGGATGGGTCGATAGTATAGTTTACCTTGAGCAGGCCGCCCAAAATCTGGGCGCTGACATCACGGATATCGGTATCCGTGAAATTGAGTGTTATGTTATTGCCCCCGGCCTCTGCCATACGGCTGCCTGCTGCTGTGCCGGACTGGATCGGAACCCGTCCATAGCTGAGTTGCCCGGGAGGAGGAAGGCTGGGTGCGAGGGTGGTATTAACCTGTCTTGCGGCAATGCCAGCATCGCGGGTCAGAGGTGGCAGGGGTTCCAGTTGCGGCGATTCGTCTTTTCCGCAACTTGCCAAGAAGACAGGCATGCACAGGCAAAGGGACTGCAAGGATACAGCAGCCGAAAAGGAAATGGCTCGTGAGAAAACGTGTTTACTCGTGGATGTCATGAATATTCCGGCAAGCCGCTTCAGGGGCCGGTTTATGGTAATCCGTCAGAGAAAACCGCCACTGCCTCAAGATAGGATGTCAAGGTGGTCATGCATATGACGTGCGGCTTTATCAGTGGAGAACCGGGTAAGCAAGTCACTTTTGCTGCCTTGCAAGGTCCGGCCTCCACTAAAGAGTGCACGTCATAAGCTGAAGATCATCAAGACGATATCATGCGACAGCGAAACTACGCTGACGAGTGACGACAATAGCGGACGATGTCATCGCGTTGTCGGCAAAGTCATTCAGCAGTACCAGCGGCTGGCGAGGCAGGAAACGACCGCCCGCTAATCCCCGGGCCCAGCCGACGTTAGCTGCATCAAACACAGGCTTTGTTGCCAACAGAGGGGAAGATGCATCACCATCCCCCAGAATAGCTGCGGCCGCGCCGGATTTCGTGCTGGTGGCAGTACCCTGAAGCTGAAGCACAGTATAATCCGCGCCGGACTGTCCGGCAGCATTCATACTATTGAGCGCACCCAGAATCGAGGTAGGGCAGGTGGTCGCATAAGCACCATCGCTGTAGGAATCATATCGAGTGACGGTTCGGTAGGAGCCGCTTTGATACAATACAATCAGGCGCTTGTTGGCTGAGATCAGGGAAGCATAGGAAGACCCGAACGCAGTTTTATCACCACTTTTGATCCCCGCCCCATATTGCGACAGTGCAGAAGATAGAACCGCATCCAGTGTTCCCTGTGAAGGGATCATGGCATCGTTGTAAATCCCCTGTGAATTGATGTGCAGGACAACGATTTCAGATGGGTTGGCTTTCAGCCAGTTCAAAACATCCGCGAGGAAGGTGGTGTAAGAACCACCCGGGATCATGTTGTGCTGATGGAACAGGCCCATCGCCTGTTCTGACGCGCCTGCTGGAAAAATATAACCGGGGCGGAAATCGAAGTAGCGGATCCCCAGATTGAGCATTGTGGCCGTGTCATCTTTTTGGGTGAGGGCGAGATTGCGGATCACACGTGACAGGGTGCTTTGGGGCAGGGCGCGTAGAAAAGCAGTGCCTCCAAGACTGAGCAATTGGCGACTGACCGCAGGAACGTTGTTCAACAGAGAATTCAGGAGACCATCCAGACGACGGCTATTGGCAAACAGATCACCAAGACGCGGTAGCCCATTCATGCCGGCATCATGAGCACCGGGCAGCACAAATACACCGAAAGGCTGTGAAGCGAGACGTGGTGTGGCTTTTACCAGATCCCCCATCCACGTATTATAACGGTCTGTTAGATACATGTAGAACTGATATGCATTTGTCAGATCGTTGCAGGAGGGGGCGGAAATGCCACCGTCGAATGCGTTCAGGATCGTGTCGCTGATTGCCGCATTGTAAAAACCGTAACTAAGGCTGAAATTGCCGCCTGTGATTGAACGCTGGGAGGCCAACATGGATCCCAGATCGGTGCTGCTCAGGCGATCCCCGAACGGAGCGATTTCTGTATTGCTGCGCTTGATCTGGTTGCCTGCAATCTGTGCGAACCAGTTGACCGATTTCGTCTGGAATGCAGCGGTCAGTCCCGTTACGCTGAGCTGAGCGGGGCGAATATCGAATGCACCCGTATTCTGATTGGTATAATTTTGCGTTCCTGCATTCACACCGATGGTGCGGAATGCTGAAGACAGGGCAGAATCCAGAAAAGTCGTAATCTGAGCATTGACGGTATAGGTGGGATAAAAAATGGATTTGAGCCAGCTGGTAAAGCTCCATGCATCGGCTTCTTCAGCGATGGCCAGCCCGGCGACAGAAGCTGCTGTCCCACCCGCGATGCCTTTGAGTAGATTACGCTTTGTTATGGATGTGGGGATAGGATGATAGTTGTGCATGGGATACATCCATTGAAAATGATTTCATCATTAATATTTTGCATTATTAACGATTGAAATAAAAATACAAACTCTTCTGAATAGAAACGTAAAATTTTTCTTTTGGATTTTCAATAAAATTTTTTAGAGACCCTATTCCCTAGCGCTCATCGCTGTATAAAATCTGAAGTTGTCACTCGCCTGGCCGCTGGGTTCCGAGTAATCGCCGTCGCATTGCATCGATAATGGCTGGGGAGGGCTGTTCATCCGGTTGTGACGTACGGGGCTGGTTCGACCCGGAGGATTGCGGGTCGGTCGGGGTGCTTTGGGATATGGCTGCATCTGCGTTATCGGCGGCACGTTGTGGGTGCAATGTCATGGTTCCCTCCGGCCCACTCAGCGTGACTGTGCCAGCTTCGATGCCGGTCACGGTATAGCCTTTGATACTTCCTCCTGCGCCGATGGCGATAGAATGCGGTTCTCCCGCGAAAATAGCTTTGCGGTCACCTGGGCCGGTGATAATGCCGGTCAGGCGTGGCAAATTGATATGACCCGTTTCTGAGCTTGGCAGCGGGCGTCGCCGTGGCGCGAACAAGGGCCGTGCAAGAATGACTTTGACTGCTTCCTCTGACGTAAAGGCGGGAAGGGGCGGGGTGGCAGGGATGGGGGTTTTGGCAACAGTGCCCAGTTCGGCTCCCACGTGGGCTGCCTCTGGTGCAAAAGCCAGTTTGAAGATGACCCCGATCAGGAGACAACACAGGAAAAGAGGCAGCAACAGACGGCTGATTGTCATGGCTGCGCCTGATGGGAGGAGGGGGCAACAGCCAGTGCCGATACGGTCATGGTCATGTCGATAGGTGGTGAATACCCGATGTCGTCAGGCTTGATCGCACCTGCAATGGAAGCGTGCATCTGTATTTCATCAGCAATAATCTGAGGGGAAGCCTCTCCAAGGCCTGCAATCAAGGCGATGAGGGCGGGCCAGCTCCCTCGTACGGACAGGCGAAGGCTGATTTTCCGGTACGCGCCGAGAGTGTCGGCGGGCAATGTTTCCGCACTGAGCAGCGAAACGCCAGTTTGTTGGCTGAGTGCCCGCAGGGCTTCCTGAATCTGCGCGGCATTGGCCGCATCGTTTGGGCTTTGCAGCAAAACGGTGTTCGCTGCATTCCCCCGCTGCATGAGCGTGCGGGTTTGTTGCAGGGCAGGAAGGGATGCAACAGCCCCCTGCATATGTGCCAGCAGCGTGGTGCGATCCTCAATCCTGTACTGTCGTGCTGCGTACCAGCCCAGCAGTGGTGAGATGATGCCCAGCCATGTCATGCCCACAGCCAACAGGGCAAGGCCGAGGGCACAGAGTTGGCCTGCCCGGCCGGTGGGAAGTTTAAAGCTGTCATTTGTGCCGGCCTGGGACAGAAAACCCCTGATCATGGCCTGGCCTCCGGTCTTATATCCAGCCGGATGGCGAACAGGTCGGTTTTCTCATCCGGACTACGCATCACCGGAGCGGTAAAGGCCGCGTTGTGGATGAAAGGATTGTTGCTGAAGGATGCCATCAATTGGGCTGCTGCTCCTGACTGGCCGCTGATGGTGACGGCACGGCGGGACAGGGTCAAATCGCTGATGAAACTGTCATCCGGTAGGGCATCGGTCAGAATTTTCAGCATGCTGAGTACATCTCCGCTGCGTCCGCCTCCTTCGGCCAGAGCAGCCTGTTTTGCCTGCTCCGCGGTATTGGTACGGCGCAGGGCAGAGGCTTTCTGTGCCTCTGGTTTGATCAGGGCGATGGTCTTATCCAGCCGCCCCAGTGTCATCGATTGATGGATGAAAGGGGTTGCCACTGTGAGGATCAGCAGAGCGCCGCATCCTGCCCATGCCCATTGTGCCGCAATAGCATAGCGTCCCCTGTTCCGCTCCCGAATGTCGGCATTGCGGATCGGAAACAGGATTGTTTCCGCCTCTACCTGACGGGGGAAGAAGCCGAGGCTATTCAGCCACGAAAGATGCGGTGGAAGCCAGGAGGAGGGGAGCAGATGCAGACGAATGGTCAGTTTCTGCTGCGTCTGATCGCGTGACAGGATGTCGTAGGTCCACAGAGCAGTGTCAGCTGTAAAGGGTGTCAGGCGGTCCATTTCATGGGCCAGTACCTGGTCGAGCCATTCTTCGGCTGTTATCGACAGGGTTACTGTTCGCATCAGGGGAGATATCCCGACACTTTGCAGAACCGGAGTGGCCCGTTGTTGCCACTGGTCGAGAATACTGCGCAGGACGGCAAGCTCGGTGGCCTGTGTCGTGCGATAAATGCCCAGATTCTGCACGCGTGTACCCCGGATGAGGGATAGGGTAACACGGGGAGAAAGAAGGGGATCATCATCGTGTTCCACAATGGAAAGACGAAGCAAATTTTCGTTTTGCCCGGCCAATGTCAGCAGACGTGCGCGGACCCCGGCAGGCAGACAGGCGGCAAGCTGCGTGCCCCACCATGTGAAAAAAGCGCCGATTTTGTCCGATAGCGGCTTCAGAGCCTTTCGGACGGGCGCCAGCAGGCGCGTGATATGGGATGCTCCTGGAGCAAATGAAATTGTCATGGACGTTCCGTATCAATACGCGGCGCGATGATCAGAACCTGCTGCTTCTGGGTCAGGGAGCGGTGCAGGCTCAGGCGGATCAGGGATGGAATGGCAGGCCCTTCCCAGCGGCCGGACCAGTTCCCCTGATCATCCTGATAGGCAATGGCCAGTGCCTGGACCGGCGCCAGCAGCGTGGCCTCCTGCCAGTGTAACGGATGCCTTGGGGTGCCGTTGATATGGTGTGTCCAGCGCAGGGTCAGCGCATTATTCCGCACGAGCAGAACCATGTCGGCAAGAGTGGAGTCAGGGCTGGACGGATCATCCTCGCTGCCGGGCATCAGGGCGATGAAGAATAACGTTCGATTGTCCCCGTGCGGCCAGGGAAGGGGATTGCTGTCATCGGTCGGCAGTCCGGGACGCATCGTACGCAGCAGGCTGCGCAGGGCGCGATCCGCGCCTTCCAGCGTGGGGGCGCCGGCCTGAATCGCATCCTGATGCTGCTGCGCCAGAAAACCGAAACGGGTGCCTTCGGTCAGTCCCACGATCAGAAAGCCCAGCACCACCAGTGCCACCAGAACTTCCAGCAGCGTAAATCCGGCGTCCTCTTGCCTTTGATCGCCTGATCGCATCATCGCACCCCCGCCATTTGCCGGGTCACCAATGTGACGAGGGGCGGCATGCCATCTGTGCTGCTGACGGAGGAAGACCAGACCGAGACAGTGATTTCCGACAGCCACAGCGGCATTTGCAATCTCGGTGCCTGCATCAGTGGTCTTACCACGACGCGCCAGCGCATGGCGTTACGGTCTTCCCCCTCCCATATATGGGCACGGGCCAGCGTTGCGGGCGCGGCATGGATCGTCTCATCCAGATGATTGCGCGCCATGACCAGAGCCTGCCTTATTTCCTCCGCCCGCCGGGCAGAGCGCAGGCCGATCAGACTGCCATCAAAAATTTCACTGAGCGCCAGAGCCAGAATGATGAAAGCGATCAGCGTTTCCAGCAGGGTAAACCCGTTCTCCTGCCTTGTATCGCGTCCAGGAGTGGAGACATTACGGGACGACATTGACGGCGCCGGTCAATGGATTGGCTCGTACGTTGATAAAGGTATGGCCGGCACTGACGGCAAGGCCGTCACCCTTCGCCCCCCCATGGGGCAGAAACAGCAGCGTGACCTGTGTATCATCACCCTGCGTTGCGGCTTCACTGTCTTGCGAGAGGTGATGCAATGTGACGCCGCGCAGTTGGACAGGCATAGCGTTGTCCCGTTGCAGCGTGGCATGGTCCAGGTCGGCGGTAACCCTTACTGTATGACCTGACCAGATCGCCTGACTGCGGGCGAGGCGAAATTCGATGGCGATGGCGCGTGCCGCATCCCGGGCTTTCAGCCCATCCGGTGTCCGGGTGCCATATAGCAGGGCAATCCCTGTTCCCACGCCGAGAATGGCCAGCACCACCAGCATTTCCAGCAGGGTAAATCCGGCTGCCCGATGGGCTGACGTGGAGCTCGGTTTTTTCATTGCGATGCCAGATCGTTCAGGCTGAGCATCGCCATCAGCACGGAGCTGACAATTCCGGCGACCATTGCCCCCATGGCAACGGTGATGGAGGGTGTGACCAGCGACACGGCGCGCTGCATCCGGATGCGGAACGTATCTTCGTGAATATCGGCAGCGCGCAGACAGAGCGGGCCGAGCCGGGCGCTTTCCTCACCCAGCCGCAAAAGCGCAATGGTACGGGCCGGGAACACGTTCTGTTCAGCGAGAGCATTGGCGAAGGAGCCCCCCTCACTGGCATTCTGCGCTGCCAGTCGTACAGCGTTGACGGCAGCGCGATTACCGAGGGTTTCACGAGCGATCCCGAGCGCATTGATGAGCGGCACGCCATTGACCAGCAGGCTGCCGAGCGTGCGCGTCAACCTTGCGGCCAGCAATTCTCGCCAGATAGCCCCGATCAGCGGCAGGCGCAGGCCGAACCGATCCGCGGCCAGACGCGGCCCGTCCCGTCGCAGCAGCCACCACACCCCTGCCAGCAGGCCAAGCATGAGCACCAGCGCTGTCGGCAGCCAGACGGACAGATTTCGGCTCAGCGCGAGCAGGAAACGGGTCGAGGCCGGCATCGCCGCCATGTTTTGCTCAAACAGAGGGGCGAATTCCGGCAGCACCTGTGTCAGCAGCAGCAGGACGGCACCAGTCGCGGTGACCAGCAGCAGCGCGGGGTATATCAGGGCAGAGACCAGTGCGGCATTCATGGTCTGCTGTCGCTCCAGATAGGCTGCCAGCCGGTCCAGCGTGGCGGCCAGACTGCCCCCGGCCTCTCCGGCGCGGACCATCCCGGTATAAAGGGGAGGGAATGCGCGCGGATGCTCAGCCATGGCATCGGCCAGCGGGCTGCCATCCCGCACCCGGTTCCGGACGGCCTCGATCAGGCGGACGGACTCCCGCCGCGCGCTGTGCTCTCCCACGAAGCGAAGTGCACGGTCCAGATCCTGTCCTGTTTCCAGCATGATGGAGAGTTCACGGGTGATGCGGGTCAGTTCCGCCTGCTTCATTCCGGTCATCGGACGACGCAGGCGCTGCATCAGCGTGTTCAGCCTCAGCGGGGCAATCTCAAGCGGTACAAGGCCTCGCCCATGGAGGGCTGTTTCGGCTTCAGGCACGCTGGCGGCATACAGGGTTCCCTGTGTGATCTCCCCCGTGGTCGACAGGGCGGTGAACCGGAAGGCTGTACCCCCTGTAGGGCTACCTGAATAATGCGCGGACTCACTCACAGCGCGTCCTCACCATGGTGCAGGCAGCGTGTGATCTCCTCCAGCGAGGTTTCTCCGGCCAGTACGGCATCCAGCCCGGCCTCGAACATGGTGCGCATGCCGGCGGCACGGGCTGCTTCCTCAATCTCGGCCTCACCGGCGCGGGCATAGATCAGCCGGTCAATCGCAGAATCGGGTTCCAGAAACTCCGCAACGGCCATCCGACCGCGATAGCCGGTCTGGCGGCAGGCCGGGCATCCGACGGGGTGCCATAAATGGGGCGTCTGTCCGGCAGGAACGTGCTCGTCCAGTCGGAAACGTTCGATCAGCGCCGATGGGGCCGGGGTCGATGTCTTGCAGGCCGGGCAGAGCACGCGCACCAGACGCTGGGCCAGCACGCCGCGCAACACGGCGGTCAGCAGGTAATCTTCCAGCCCCATATCGCGCAGCCGGGTTACGGTTGCGGCGGCGGAATTGGTGTGCAGGGTGGACAGCACCAGATGCCCGGTCAGCGCCGCCTGTGCCGAGATCTGAGCGGTTTCGAGATCGCGCACCTCGCCGACCATGATGACATCGGGGTCTTGCCGCAGGATGGCACGCAGCAGTGCCGCGAAACTCAGGCCGATCTGGGGCTTCACCTGTATCTGGTTGATGCCCCGGAGCTGATATTCCACCGGGTCTTCGATGGTGACGATCTTGCGGGTCGGGCTGTTGAGACTGTTCAGCCCGGCATAAAGCGTCGTGGTCTTGCCGCTGCCGGTGGGGCCGGTGACCAGAACGATGCCATTTGGCATGGCCAGACAACGTTCCAGCTTTTCCCTTACTGCAGCGCGCAACCCCAGACGATCGAATTCGAAAGCGACGGCGCTGCGGTCCAGAATACGCATCACCACCGTTTCGCCATACAGGGAAGGCACGGTGGAGACACGGAAATCGACCTCCTGCCCGCGTACGGCCAGCTTCAGTCGCCCATCCTGCGGCAGTCGGCGTTCGGCGATGTCCAGTCGGGCCATGATCTTGATGCGGGATGTGATCGCCGCTGCCGAGCCGCCACGGGCGGAGACGCCTTCCGCCTCATGCAGCACACCGTCATAACGGTAGCGGATTGCGATCCGGTCTTCGAACGGCTCGATATGGATGTCGCTGGCACCGGTTTCGACTGCCCGGCTGATGATCTGGTTGACCAGCCTGATCACCGGCGCATCGCTGGACAGATCGCGTAGTCTCTCCGTGTCGTCGGCCCGTCCGTCACCGTTTGGTTCCACCTCGTTACCAGTATCCTGAAGTGTGTCTGTTTCAGGGTAAAGACGTTGCAGCGCGGTCTCCACCATGATCGGCACGGCGATGCCGATGCGCACAGGCCGGCCCAGCGCTGCTGCTACGGAGTCGCATGCAAATTGATCCAGCGGATCAGCCATGGCGAGGGTCACCGTGCCGTCCGCCGCGATAGAAACCGGTAGAATGCGGGAGGTACGCAGGAAACGCCGCGGCAGTGTGCCGGCAAAAAGCGGAGTATCAGGAAAATCAGCCTCCCGAAGCAGGGGAGCATGCAGCAGGGCCGCATAAGCCTCGGCCAGATCACGCTCGGTCACGAGACCGAGACGCTGCATCACGACGTCGCGCCGCTCCCCGGTTTCGCGCGCCAGAGAGGTGGCACGGCTGACTGATGCAGAATCGCAATGGCCCAGGGACAGAAGAAGACTGGTCAGACGATCCTGTATCGCGCCGGTATCGGAGAGACCGACATCGGACTGCCTGAACACCTGAGCCGTATCATATTGCATGGTCATATCCGCTTCTGCGTCTGTGCAGAAAAACATCAGCGCCGAGCGTATGGCGGCCTGTCAATTCAGAGTTATACGCCCCCTGCTCAATAAACTCGATGATTGCTGAAGCTGGTCATTGAGTCGAGGCAGAACCAGTGCCTGATGCATAAAGATCGATCAGAATCCTTTTCCCCCGTGAGTAATTATATCCGGCAACGGAGTATCGCAGATCGGGACTGATCCCCCGTGCAGTGGCTGCGGCGAGGAAGGCGTTCCCATCCGGGCGGGCAATGGCGGCAATGGCCTGCTTGTGCTTCGCCAGCCAGGCGGCAGCGCTGGCGGCATCGGGGGCAAAAAACGTGTCGGTTCCGGCCAGGAATCGCAGGCTTGGCTCATTATAGCCTGCGGTCACCAGATCGAGCGGCGCCTGTGTCCCGTAGAGCTGTGCCGTTTCGATCCGGGCGGCGTGAGTGATGGCGGGGCTGAGCCAGAGGCCGCGCAGAGAAGGCAATTCCAGTCCCAGCATGCTCCAGCCGACCAGTGGCGCGCAGATCAGCAGCAGACGGCTATTGCGATAGGGGGTCGCATCACGCTGATGGCGTGGCAGCAGGCCGGTCCCCAGCGCCAGCAGCATAACCATGATGAGGAAAGCAGGGATGCCCAGCAGATCCTGCCAGTGCAGTCCCGGCATGATGACGAAGGGCAGGGCGATGGCGGCTCCCCCGAGCAACAGGCAGGAAAGCGCGAACAGGATTTTTGCCAGCCATTGCATCCAGCGCGGTACTGCCAGCACCTCCGCCATGGCTTTACCACCCAGCAGGGCGAGGGCAGGCAGCATGGGCAGGATATAATGCGGCAGTTTGGTTGGTACGACCTCGAAAACGATCCATGACGGGATGATCCAGGCCAGCAGGAAGCGCATCACCGGTTCTGACCGGTGACGCCATGATGCCGGCAGGGCCTGAAGTACCGCGAGTGATCCGGGAAACAGGGTGATGATCAGCAGCAGCAGATGAAGCCCCGGTGGCGCGCCATGGCTGTCATCGCCGCTGCGTACCTTGCTGGCCAGTTCCCCGCCAATCGCCTGCGCAAAGAATTGTCCGTGACTGGCAATCCCGATGGCAATGAACCATGGCAGGATCAGCGCGATAGCCAGCGGCAGCCCCCAGCGCCAGCGCAGCACGGCTAGCCAGCCTGTTTGCCCCGGAATGCGGCGATCGGTGATCAGCAGGGTCAGCACGGTCAGCGCGCTGACCATCGGGGTGATCGGTCCCTTGATCAGAATCCCCGCGGCCATGGCGATCCAGAACAGCGCGGCCTGAACCGGCCCGAATCTGGTATCCTGATCGCCTTGTCTGGCCACCAGATAGGCACGCCCGAGCAGCCCTTGCGCAGCGAGTGTCGCGGCCAGCAGGGCGGCATCGGTTTTCGCCATATGCGTCTCGACCAGCAGAATGACCGAGGCGCCCAGAATCCACGCGCCGAGGAAAGCCGCCTTTCGCCCGACCAGCCTGATGCCGAAGCCGTATGTCATCCATACGGCCAGCAATCCGCCCAGCAGGGAGGGAAGCCGATAGGGCCAGATCGGATTTTCCTGTGCCAGCCCGGCCTGTTGAGCCGCTTTCGCAAAGGGCACCTGCAGCCAGTAAATGCCGATCGGCTTGCGGTTACGCGGCTCGGTGCCGTTCATGATGGTGACGTAATCACCGGTCTCGATCATCTGCCGGCTGGCTTGTGCGAAGCGGCTTTCATCGCGGTCGGACGGTGGCAGGGTGAAAAAACCCGGTATCCACGCGATCAGGCAGAACAGGGTCAGGAACAGGATCTGGCGCATAGGTTCTGAATTACCACACCTGCCACGCCGCACCACCCCGAAGGGCCTGCGATCAAGGGAGTGCGATAAGGGGCATGCGTATCGCGTGCTTGCCGGAAAGGGCCGGGCCGCGCAAAAAGCCATGATGACAATTCGTTCTCCTTCTTCTTCCCGTCGCCCATCGGCTCCCCCGGTCGCTATGGACCCGACCAGAGATGCGGCCTGCCGTCTGTTGAATGCGGTGCTGGAGCAGCACCGTTCGTTGGAAGAGGCGCTGAATGCCCTGCCGCCGATGGAGCCGCGCGACCGTGCTGCCGCCCATCGTCTGGCGGCGGCGACGTTGCGCCGCCTTGGCACCATTGATGCCGTGCTGGAGCCGTTTTTAAGACGGGAGCCACCTGCCCCAGTGCGTGACATCCTGCGTCTGGGCGCAGCCGGGTTGTTGTTTCTGGACACACCTCCCCATGCGGCGGTCGGGACGGCGGTTGATCTGGCGCGTCAGTTGCGGCTTGCCCCTTTCACCGGCCTGATCAATGCCGTGCTGCGCAAGGTGGCAACGGGTGGGCAGGAGATGCTGGACGGGCTGGACTCCCCCCGACTGGACACGCCCGGCTGGTTGTGGACCGCGTGGGGCCGCGATGCCCGCGCCATTGCTCTGGCGCATCAGACGGAGGCTCCGCTCGATCTGACCTTGCGTCCCGGGATCACGCCACCTGCCGAGGGGATTTTACTCCCGAACGGCACGACAAGGCTGCCCGCGGGTACCCGCGTCAGCACTCTGCCGGGATTTGAGGAGGGAGCATTCTGGGTTCAGGATGCGGCTGCGTCCTTGCCGGCGCGCCTGCTGGCGGCGCATGCAGGGGAGAAGATCGTCGATCTGTGTGCCGCACCGGGTGGCAAGACCGCACAACTCGCCATGACCGGGGCGGAGGTGATCGCGGTGGAGCGTGAAGCGGCGCGTGTGCCGCGCCTGCGCGAAAACCTCGCCCGGCTGCGTCTGGATGTGCAGGTGGCTGTGGCCGATGCGGCGGAATGGACTCCACCAGCCGGTTTCGTGCCGGATGCCATCCTGCTGGATGCGCCATGCAGTGCCACCGGAACCATCCGCCGCCATCCTGATGTGCCGCATCTGAAGCGTCAGCGGGATGTCACCGCGCTGACGGCGCAACAGGACCGCCTGCTTGCCGCAGCCCTTGCCATGCTGCGTCCCGGCGGTCGCCTGATCTATGCGGTCTGCTCCATGCAGCCGCAAGAAGGCCCTCAACGGATCGAGCATGCGCTGAAAATGCTTCCATCCGTGACTTTGTCGCCCTTCACGGTGGAGGAGCTGGCCTTCCTGCCGGGGGCGCGCACGGCGGAAGGATATCTGCGCACCCATCCGGGACTTGCGTTTGCCGGATCGGAAGGCTCACCCCCCATAACAGGGATGGACGGGTTTTTCGCCGCACGCCTGATGGTACGATAGGGATCGGGTCGGTCAGCGAATGTACGAGGTAGAAAGATCAAACTTTACGTAGGTCCGAACAGGTCAGTTGTGTTGATGGCCCTGCCGTCGTTACAAACAGATATGCGCGCCAGTCACCGATTCGAATCGATTTCATGAGTCCGCCTCCTCCCGCCTCCCGATGGGTCAGGGGTGCGCGCCGTGCGGCGGCGCGGCTGCCGACATTGCGGCTGAGCCGCGCGCCGGATGCACCGCTTGTCATGGTCCGTGATCTGTGGCCCGGCGATGCGACACGCGGGGCAAGATTGCTGCGGGGCGAATACGAACACTCCGGCATGATCCGCAGCCTTCAGCCCGGCGCATGGGGGGATAGCGCCGGCACTGCCGAGTTGCGGGCAGCCATTCACGGATTCTCCTGGCTGCGGGATCTTCGTGCGCTCGGTACCGATGGTGCACGCCTGAAGGCACGGAGCATGGTGGCTGACTGGATTGGCGCTTCCGCACTCGACAGCATTGCCACGCGCCCTGATGTAACAGGGGCCAGGGTGATGGCCTGGTTGGGGCATTACGATTTTTTTGCGGCTTCCGCTGATGACAATTTCCGTCAGCGCATGATGGCGCGGCTGGTGGCGGATGCGCGGGCGCTGGCGTTCGAAATCCCCCCCGAAACCGCCGATGCACGCGCCTTGACCGTGTTAAAGGGGCTGCTTGCCGCTGCCATCGCGCTGCCGGACAAAGGGAGTTATCTGGCGCGGGTGCTGAAATGGCTGCCGAAGGAACTGGACCGCCAGATTCTGCCCGATGGCAGCCATGTCGAGCGTTCTCCGTCCGCGCATTACGCCGCGTTGCGTGATCTGGTTGAAATGCGCGGATTGCTGCAAAGCGCACGTGTGCCGGTGCCGAATATTCTGCTGCTGGCGATTGAGCGTCTGGGGCCGGCCTTGCGGGTTCTGCGGCATGGTGATGGCGGGCTGGCGCTGTTCAATGGCAGCCGGGAAGAGAATGCCGGTCTGATCGATCTGGTGCTGGCGCAAGCCGGGCGCGGCGCGCGGGCTACCCATGACATGCAGCATGGTGGTTGGCAGAGGCTTCAGGCCGGGCGCTCGGTCGTTATCGTCGATACCGGTCTGCCGGCGCGGCGGGGGCTGGACCGTCATGCTCATGCGGGCACGCTGGCCTTTGAATTTTCGTCCGGACGCGACCGGATCATCACCAATTGCGGCGCTCTGCCCGCCGGTGGTCCGCAATGGCGGGAGGCAACGCGCGCCAGCGCTGCCCATTCGACGCTGGTGATGGCCGATACCAGTTCCTCCGAAGTGACCGCGGATGGTCTGGGCCGTCGTCCCTCCCGCGTAACAGCAGAGCGTCTGGAGTCCGAGGGCGCCATCTGGCTGGAGGCGACCCATGATGGCTGGCGACAAAGCGCCGGTCTGGTGCATCGCCGCCATTTATACATGGCCGCCAACGGCGATGATGTGCGCGGCGAAGATAGTCTGGAAGGTGGTGAGCCGCGTCCCTATGCCCTGCGTTTTCATCTCCATCCGGCGGTGCATGCGATCCGCCAGACCCAGGCCATGGAGAGTACGGCGGCAGAGGCCCGGACGCAGTCTGTCGAATCGGCTGCGGTCGATGGAGCGGTGTCGGGTGAGGAGGCGATCACTGAAAAGCCGGCCGCCACGTTGCGGGATTCAATCCTGCTGCGTACCCCGCAGGCTGCATGGCTGATGCAGGTGGAGGGCGGCGCCATCACGGTGGAAGAAAGCGTCTATCTCGGAGGTCAGATGCCGAGACAGGCCGAACAGGTCGTGATCTCCGTGCCGCCGGACGGCCCGCGCTGCGTCAAATGGGCCATCACCCGCAAGGCAAAAGAATGAGCGTCAGCGCTTGAAGATTCTGGAAGTCACCAATGTCGACTTCGCGCTGCGGCATTTCATTCTTCCGGTGATGAGAGCGGCGCGGGATCGGGGGCATGAGGTGGTGGGGGCCTGTGCTGATGGTCCGTTACTCTCCGCTGTCCGGGCGGAAGGCTTCCGGGTCGAGACGGTGCCGATGGTGCGGCGTATCTCACCGCTGGCCCAGTGGCGGGCATTTCGTGCTCTGGTGAGACTGATTCGTGCCGAGCAGCCCGATATGGTGCATGCGCATATGCCGATCAGCGGCTTTCTGGCGCGTCTGGCGGCGCGGGCCTGCGGTGTGCCCTGCATTGCCTATACATGCCATGGATTTTTGTTCAATCAGCCATCCCCTCTGCCGCGGCGTATCGTGTCCTGGGTCATGGAGGCGATTGCCGGACGGGTGACGCATGTATTCCTGACCGTTTCTACCGAAGAATCACGGGATGCGCGCCGTCTGTTGATCCATCGCCATGCCACTCCGGTCGGGAATGGGCGCGACCCGGCGGTGTTCCGCCCTGATCCGGAAGCGCGCCGCCGCATCAGGCAGGCGCTCGGTACACCGACGGATCGACCGGTCGTGATCGTCGTTTCCCGTCTGGTCCGTCACAAGGGGCATCTGGAACTGCTGGAGGCGATGCGCTCGGTTCCGGAGGCCGAGTTGTGGGTCGTGGGGGAGCGTCTGGCCTCCGATCACGGAGAGGATCTGGAACCGGCTTTCCAGCAAGCCGCCGCGCCGGAGGGGCTGGGGCCGAGGCTGCGCCGCCTGGGATACCGCGATGATATTCCCGCTCTGCTGGCTGCCGCCGATATCTTTACCCTGCCAAGCTGGTTCGAGGGGCTGCCGATGTCTATCGTCGAGGCGATGCTCTGCGGCCTGCCGGTGGTGGCGACCTCGGTACGTGGCCCGAGGGAACAGGTCGTGGATGGTGAAACCGGTTTCCTGGTGCCGCCCCGTGCAGCGGCACCACTGGCGCAGGCTTTGACCCGGCTTGCAACATCCCCCGCCCTGTGTGCCCGGATGGGGGCGGCAGGACGGCAACGGGCGCTCGATCACTATGTCGAACAGACCGTCATCGGGCGGAGTCTTGATCTGCTGGGTCTGTAATGAGGCAGGTTATAGCCTATATCAGGCAGTGGTATGATGGTCTCCATCCTCCGTCTCTGAATCTTTTGTGACCAAAAACGGTAACAGATGCTGGACGGCACGAAGCAGGATGTGAAAAGCTCATATCCGGGCTGGGCTGCTGAGTCGTCCTGCCGGCTAGTTTTCCGGCACTGCAACCCAATATCCAGCTCATCGATGCCGCGCAAAGGAGCCTGCGGGGCGGACCGGATCGGTTTCCGGTCCCTGCCTGCGGACCCCAGGATCAAGGAGCGTTGCCCATCCATGTTGTCCCGCAACCTTGAGCAGACGCTTCACCGGGCCTTGTCTCTGGCCAGTGAACGTCACCACGAATATGCAACCCTCGAACATCTTCTGCTGGGATTGGCGGAAGACGCCGACGCTGTCGCGGTCCTGCGTGCCTGCGGTGTCGATATAGACAAACTGCGCACGGATCTGACGGAATTTCTGGACAAGGATCTGTCAGGTCTGGCCAGTGAGCGGGCCAGCGATCCAAAGCCGACAGCCGGTTTTCAGCGTGTGGTGCAGCGTGCCGCCATTCATGTCCAGTCCTCGGGCCGTGATGAAGTCACCGGCGCCAACGTGCTGGTCGCGTTGTTCAGCGAGCGTGAGAGCCATGCGGTCTATTTCCTGCAACTTCAGGATATGACCCGGCTGGATGCGGTGAATTTTATCAGCCATGGCATCGCCAAGGCGCCGGGCCGTTCACAGACCCGCCCCGTGCAGGGCTCGGCCAGCGGCAGCAATGGGGGGGGTGACCCCTCAGGACCTGAAAGCGAGCGCGAGGAAAAATCGAGCCGCCGTAAGGAGGACGCTCTGTCGACCTATTGCGTTGACCTGAACAAGAAGGCGCGGGCCGGCAAGATCGATCCCCTGATCGGACGTGATACGGAGATCGAGCGTACCATCCAGATCCTGTGCCGCCGTACCAAGAACAACCCGCTCTATGTCGGTGATCCCGGCGTGGGCAAGACGGCCATTGCCGAAGGACTGGCCAAGCGCATCGTTGAAAGCGATGTGCCGGAAGTTCTGCTCAACAGCACGATCTATGCGCTGGATATGGGGGCCCTGCTGGCAGGTACACGCTATCGCGGTGATTTCGAGGAGCGGCTGAAGGCGGTGGTCACCGAGCTGGAAAACCATCCCGGCGCGGTGTTGTTCATTGACGAAATCCATACCGTGATCGGTGCAGGCGCCACCAGTGGCGGGGCGATGGATGCCTCGAACCTGCTGAAGCCTGCTCTCGCTTCCGGTGCCTTACGTTGTATCGGCAGCACGACCTACAAGGAGTTTCGCAACTATTTTGAAAAAGATCGTGCTCTGGTGCGCCGTTTCCAAAAGATCGACGTCAATGAGCCGTCGGTGGAGGATGCGGTCAAAATTCTGCGCGGGCTGAAGACGAATTACGAGACTCACCACAAGGTCACCTACACGGAAGAAGCCATTCGTGGTGCGGTGGAGTTGGCTGCGAAATACATCCATGATCGCAAGCTGCCGGACAAGGCCATCGACGTGATCGACGAGGTCGGTGCCAGCCGCATGCTGTTGCCGGAGCACAAGCGGCGCAAGACGGTGACGTTGCAGGATGTGGAGGACATTGTCGCCCGCATTGCCCGCATCCCACCGAAAAGCGTCAGTGCCGACGATAAGGAAACGCTGCGCACCCTGGAACGCGATCTGAAAGCGATGGTGTTCGGGCAGGACAAAGCAATCGAGGCCCTGTCTGCCGCCATCAAGCTCAGCCGTGCCGGTCTGCGCGATGCGGAGAAGCCCATTGGTAACTATCTGTTCTCCGGCCCGACTGGCGTGGGCAAGACCGAGGTGGCGCGTCAGTTGGCAACGACGCTGGGCATAGAGCTGATTCGCTTCGACATGAGCGAATATATGGAGCGTCACAGCATCTCCCGTCTGATTGGTGCGCCGCCGGGCTATGTCGGGTTTGATCAGGGTGGTTTGCTGACGGATGCGATCGACCAGCATCCTCATGCAGTTCTGCTGCTGGATGAGGTCGAGAAAGCGCATCCAGATCTCTACAATATTCTGTTGCAGGTGATGGATCATGGGAAATTGACCGATCACAACGGCAAGATCGTTGATTTCCGTAATGTCATCCTGATCATGACCACCAATGCCGGTGCGTCCGATATGGCGAAAGAGGCCATCGGTTTCGGTCGTGAGGCTCGCGTCGGCGAGGATGAGGACGCGGTCAAGCGTCTGTTCACGCCGGAATTCCGTAACCGTCTGGATGCTGTCATTCCGTTCAGCAACCTTACCTCGGAAATCGTCGGGCGCGTGGTGGAGAAATTCGTGATGCAGCTGGAAGCCCAACTGGCCGACCGCAATGTCACGATCGAACTAAATTCCGCCGCGAAGGAATGGCTGGCTGAGCGTGGCTATGACAGGCTGTATGGCGCGCGTCCATTGGCGCGCGTCATTCAGGAATACATCAAGAAGCCGCTGGCCGAGGAATTGTTGTTCGGCAAGCTGGTCAAAGGCGGTTCTGTCAAGGTCACGCTGAAAGACGATGCACTTGAATTCGATATTGTCGAGGCCAGTGCACCAGCCTTGCCGAGACCGGATGCCAATGATGGCGGTGAGGAATTGGCGGCTGAAACAGCGGATTGATTGGTAAAAGCTGTGCATGAAATAAAAAACCCGGGTCAACAGATCCGGGTTTTTTGTGCTTTAAAGGGAAGTGTGAGAACGATCCAGCGTCAGAAGACGAATGTCTCCGGTGTGATGGCATCGCCGAGTGGGGCTGTAGGAGCGCCTGCACGTTTATGGTGGTTGAGACCATGTCAGTTCGCTCTTCGCCAAGTCAGGATTGGAGCCTGTGGCACAAAAAGAAGGCATCTGTGAGCTTAGAAAACAAGCAGCAAGAGGCTTACAGTGAGACGTGATCTGATGAATGCCTTAAAATTCTACTGATCACGTGATTGGCATGCATCGTGCTAGGTAACGTATGCGACTAGGGTTCCGGCTGCCTGTGCAGTGACTGGTCCGAGAGTCGCAATCCGGTACCTCCTTTCAGGAAAGGGCTGGACACACGGCGGGATAAAAGCCCGGGAGGTTCAAGCCGAGGGGAACGGTTTCCGTTCCTGTCGGGCAGGCCTCTTTCTTGCCTTCCCGCAGAGCCATCGCTCCCCCCGGATAGACGAAACGTAGATCCGGAGTTCCGAAGATGGCCTTTTCCTTCAAGAACATGACGATTGCCGCCACGGCTCTGGCTTGTGCCGTGACCTTTACCGCCCGCGCTGAGGCTGCCGAAAAAACTGATTTCAGGATTGCATGGACCATTTATGCCGGGTGGATGCCGTGGCCCTATGCGCAAGAGGTGGGGATCGTCAAGAAATGGGCCGATAAATACGGCCTCAAGATTACGCTTGTGCAGGTCAATGACTATGTTGAATCGGTCAATCAATACACGGCCGGCAAGTTCGATGGCGTGACCGTCGCCAATATGGATGCCCTGACTATTCCCGCGGCTGGCGGTGTCGATACAACCGCCCTGCTGGTAGGGGACTATTCCAATGGCAATGACGGGGTGGTTCTGAAAAAGGCGACATCACTGAAGGACATCAAAGGTCAGAAAATCAATCTGGTGGAGTTGTCCGTTTCTCATTACCTGCTGGCCCGTGCACTGGATTCAGTTAAGCTGTCGGAAAAGGACGTTAAAACCGTCAACACCTCTGATGCTGATATCGTTGGGGCTGCGGCCAGCCCGCATGTCACCGCCGTGGTGACCTGGAACCCGCAACTTTCGGAGGTGCTGAAGAACCCCGAGATGACCAAGGTCTTCGATTCCAGCAAGATCCCCGGCGAGATTATGGATCTGACCGTGGTCAACAGCCGGACTCTGAAAGACAATCCGAAGTTGGGCAAGGCTCTGGCGGGTGCCTGGTATGAAACCATGGCCCTGATGACCCGGAATGATGAGGCCGGCAAGGCCGCCCGCGCCGAGATGGCCAAACTGTCGGGTACCGATCTGCGTGGTTTCGAATCCCAGTTGAAAACCACTTTCCTGTATGCCGACCCTAAAGCCGCCGCGGCCTTTACGCGCAGCCCGGAGGCCTTCAAAGCCATGGATCTGGTACGGAGCTTCTCGTTCGAACACCACCTGCTGGGCGATGGCGCCCAGAGCAAGGATGCGGTCGGTATCAGCTTCCCTGGCGGGAAGGTGCTGGGCGACACGAACAACGTCAAGCTGCGTTTTGACGACACCTATGAGCAACTGGCGGCTGACGGCAAGCTGTAAGCATCGCCCGCCCCTGACGGAGAATGCTCATGGCGCGACGATTGATCAACCGGGATCCCGGAAAAATAGCACGGTTCTATCTGGGATTACTGCCCTTCATTGTCCTGATTGTGCTTTATGCCGCCGCGTCAGCGATGCGGCTGGCCGATAATCCTGCCGACAAGCTTCTGCCCAGCTTCACCGCGCTGGGGGAAGGCATCGCGCGGGTGGCCTTCCGGGCCGATCCCCGCACCGGTTCCGTGCTGCTGTGGGCCGATACGGCTGCCAGTCTGATGCGCATCGGCATCGGCCTGACGGTCGCCACAATTCTGGCGTTGCTGGTGGGTATCGCCAACGGCATCCTTCCCTATGTCAGGGCAGGGTTGTCGCCGCTGGTGGCGGTTATTTCCATGATCCCCCCGATGGCGGTGCTCCCCATTCTGTTCATCATCTTCGGGCTGGACGAGTTGTCGAAGGTGGTGCTGATCGTCATAGGCGTGGCTCCGTGTCTGATGCGCAACCTTCAGGCCCGCGTGGAGGAAATGCCGGGAGAGCAACTGATCAAGGCACAGACTCTCGGCGCATCGAGCTGGCAGATCATAGTGCGAGTGGTTTTGCCGCAGATGCTGCCGCGCCTGATCGAGTCCGTGCGGCTGTCGCTGGGACCGGCCTGGCTGTTCCTAATCTCGGCCGAGGCGATCGCGGCGGATGTGGGCCTGGGCTATCGCATCTTTCTGGTCCGGCGTTACCTCGCCATGGATGTGATCCTGCCTTATGTCGCCTGGATCACCTTTCTGGCTTTGCTGTGTGATCTTGGCCTGCGCCTGCTGAACCGCACCCTGTTTCCGTGGCTGGATGCCGGGAGGAGGAGCGTATGACCCAGGTTTCCATCTCCAATGTCTGGAAAGAGTATGATGGCCAGGTGATCCTGGAAAAGGTCAATCTGGAAGTCGCGCCCCATTCTTTCGTGTCCATTGTCGGCCCGTCCGGCTGCGGCAAATCGACCTTCCTGCGCATGTTGTTGAGCCAGGAAATCCCCAGCCGGGGTGAAATCCGTATCGATGGTGCACCGCTGCCCCCCGAACCGACCGAGGAACGTGGCGTGGTGTTCCAGCGCTATTCGGTGTTTCCGCATCTAACGGTATTGCAGAACGTCGCCTTCGGGCTGGAGATGAAGGCTGCCCCTGTTCTGGGCCGCCTGTTCGGCGCCAGCCGCCGTGCTCTGTTCGACCAGTGCCGCGAGATCATCACAGCGGTGGGGCTGGATCATGCGCGGGACAAATACCCCGCCCAGTTATCCGGTGGCATGCAGCAGCGTCTGGCCATTGCCCAGGCCTTGATCAAGAAGCCCAAGGTGCTGCTTCTGGATGAACCCTTCGGAGCGCTGGACCCAGGCATCCGTGCCGACATGCACGAGTTGATGCTGACCCTGTTCGAGGAAACCGGTCTCACTGTCTTCATGGTCACCCATGATCTGAAAGAAGCCTTTCATCTGGGCACCCGGTTGATCGCCTTTGATCACTACCGCACCCGCCCCGAAGAAAGAGGAGTTTATGGGGCGACGATCACCTTCGATCTGCCGCTGGAGCGGACCAGTTCGAAGCAGAAGACCGAAGCCATGAGCGTGTTGAAGGACAGGCTCGGCACCGCTGGTGAAAGCGAATTTTTCACTCACTGATTTCACTCTGGCCTGCCGGGACGACCCGGCCAGAAGCAAAAGGCCCTGTTCGGCGGGACGACCTGCCGGGGAGACAGAGGATTATGAATCAGGACGTTCTCTATCGGGATGTGATTCCCGGAGGCAAACACTGGTCCTTCACGCTCAAACGCGGCACCTTGCTGCGCCTGACCGATCTGGAGGGTGGGGCCAATGTCGGCATGCTGTTTTACAACCCCGCCAACCTGCTGGAGCGTTATAATGCGCCCGACAGCCTGAAGTGCCAGCACACCTTCAAGCTAACCCGCGGCAATTGCCTCTATTCCGATATGGGGCGGATTTTCTGCTCGATCATCGAGGATAGTCTGGGCTGGCACGACACGGTCTGCGGCAACAGCACCAGGTCCAGCGTCGCCCATAAATGGCAGCATGTGGATTACCAGACCGGTCATAATGACTGGACCCAGAATGGTCATGACAGTTTTCTGGTGGAAGGCGCGAAATACGGTCTGGGGCGGCGCGATCTGGCATCCAACGTGAACTGGTTCAGCAAGGTGGCCGTTGCCGCCGATGGAACTCTTCTTTTCGGCGCCACCCATTCCAGACCGGGCGCGCATGTGACGCTGCGCTTCGAGATGGATACGCTGGTTCTGCTGCATACCTGTCCGCATCCGCTTAATTCGTCAGCCAGCTATCCCCGCCGCCCGGTGGCCTATGAGCTTCTGAAAGCGGAGCCAGTCGCCGAGGATGATGCCTGCAAACATTTCCGTCCTGAAAATGAACGCGGTTTTGAAAACAACCGTCTCTATCACCTGTGTTCTTGTGGAATGGAGAGCTGAGCCATGATCAGGGAAAGCAATCTCGCACCGGAAAACGCCAGCTATCGCAGCACGGTCAAAGCCGGTGATTACTGGATGCATGTGGTCAAGGCCGGTCAGACGCTTCGCATTGTCGATCTTGAGGGCAACCAGTCTGCCGACACCCTGTTCTTTTCGGCGAAAGATCCGTCCGAGCGCTATTCGGCCGAGGATACCGTCCGTGAGCAGGGGAATGTCTATCTGACCACCGGCAGCAAGCTCTATTCCCAGGACGGCAATGTGATGCTCGAAATCCTCGCTGACACTGTGGGCCGCCACGATACTCTGGGCGGGGCCTGCGCCACCGAGTCCAACACGGTCCGCTATGCTCTGGACAAAAAGACCATGCATGCATGCCGTGATTCCTGGCTGCTGGCCGTGGCCGAGAACGATCATCTGGGCCTGACCAAGCGTGACATCGCCCACAACATCAATTTCTTCATGAATGTGCCGGTGACGCCCGAAGGCGGCCTGACCTTCGAGGATGGGCTGTCGGCACCCGGCAAATATGTCGAGATGATCGCGGCGATGGATGTGATCGTGCTGATCTCGAACTGCCCGCAGCTCAACAACCCCTGCAATGCCTACAACCCCACGCCCATCGAAGTGGTGGTGTGGGACGCGGCCTGACGAAAAGGGGTTTTCCATGTTCGATCATGTTCTGGTGGCCAACCGGGGTGCCATCGCTTGCCGCATTTTCCGCACGCTGAAAAAAATGGGCGTTGGCACGGTGGCCGTCTATTCCGAGGCCGATCGCCATTCCCGTCATCGCCTGATGGCCGATCAGTCGGTCTGCGTCGGTCCTGCACAGGTCTCCGGAAGCTATCTGGATATCGAGGCCATCATCGCCGCCTGCAAACAGACTGGCGCGCAGGCGGTGCATCCCGGTTACGGTTTCCTCTCGGAGAATGCCGCTTTCGCCAATCGTCTGGCCGAGGAAGGCATCCGTTTCATTGGGCCGTCCCCGGAGCACATGCGCATCTTCGGGCTGAAGCATACTGCCCGAGAAGCCGCTCAGGCCTGCGGTGTGCCGCTTTTGCCCGGGACCGGTCTGCTGCCCGATTTGCAGGCAGCCCATCAAGCCGCCACGCAGATCGGCTATCCTGTCATGATCAAGAGCACCGCGGGCGGCGGCGGCATCGGTTTGCAACTCTGCCGCAGCGCCGACGAACTGGGACCGCTGTTCGAAACGGTGCGCCGTCTGTCGGAAAGCAATTTCAAAGATGGCGGCATCTATCTTGAAAAATATGTCGCCCGGGCCCGGCATATCGAGGTGCAGATTTTCGGTGACGGTCAGGGCCATGTTGTGGCGCTTGGCGAACGTGACTGTTCACTGCAACGGCGCAATCAGAAAGTTGTCGAGGAAACACCGGCCCCCAATCTGCCCGCTGCTACCCGTGCCGCCATGATGGATGCGGCAATCAGGCTTGGTTGTCATGTCGCTTATGAATCAGCCGGAACGGTGGAATTCATTTATGATGATGAAGCCGATCAGTTCTATTTTCTGGAAGTGAATACCCGCCTTCAGGTCGAGCACGGCGTGACCGAGCAGGTTACCGGCGTGGATCTGGTGGAATGGATGGTGCGGCAGGCTGCGGGCGAACTGTCCGGTCTGAAAGCCCCCATGCCCCACGGGGCTTCAATTCAGGTCAGGCTGTACGCTGAAGATCCCGGCAAGGGGTTTCTGCCCAGTTCGGGCCGTCTGACCCATGTCGCCTTTCCCGCCGATGATGTCCGCGTGGATAGCTGGATCGAAAGCGGCACCGAGGTGACGCCTTATTATGATCCCATGCTGGCCAAGATCATCGTGACCGGTCAGGACCGTGCCGAAGCCCTGAGTAAGTTACAGGATGCTTTGGCCCATACCAGTGTTTACGGTATCGAGACCAATCTTGATTATCTGGCGACTATCGCCGCATCCGGGATGCTGTCCTCCGGCAAGGTCAGCACGCGGGCGCTGGGGGATTTTCCCTATCAACCCTCGACCATCGATGTGCTGGCCCCCGGCGCGCAAAGCAGCCTTCAGGATTGGCCGGGCCGTCTTGGTTACTGGGATGTCGGCGTGCCACCCAGTGGCCCGATGGATGCATTGTCCCATCGACTGGTCAACCGCCTGCTGGGGAACCCGTCAGAGGCCGCAACTCTGGAAATCACCCTGACTGGTCCCACCCTGCGCTTCAATGCCCCCACGGAGATCGCTCTGGGCGGGGCTGAGATGGACGTGACGCTGGACGGGCAGCCCGTGCCCTTCTGGCAGGTGATCAGGGTCGAGGCCGGGCAGGTGCTGACCATCGCGGCCGCGAGGCAGGCGGGCAACCGTGCCTATCTGGCGGTCCGTCATGGCTTTGATGCTCCGGTTTATATGGGAAGCCGCGCCACCTTTGCTCTGGGTCGTTTCGGCGGTCACGGCGTTGGCTGTCTGCGTACCGGCGATGTGCTGCGTCTGAACAGAAGCGGTGCCGGTCCCGTCCATGAAGCACCGCTCGACCCGACCCTGCGGCCCGCCCTGACCCGTGACTGGCGGATCGGCGTGTTGGTTGGCCCACACGGTGCTCCCGATTTCTTTACGGAAACCGACATCGCCACCTTGTTCGAGGCCGAGTACGAGGTGCATTTCAACAGCGCCCGCACCGGCGTACGGCTGATCGGTCCCAAACCCGACTGGGCCCGCACCGATGGCGGTGAGGCCGGGCTGCATCCCTCGAACATCCATGACAACGCTTATGCAGTTGGGGCGCTGGATTTCACCGGGGATATGCCGATCATTCTGGGGCCAGACGGTCCGTCACTGGGTGGCTTCGTCTGCCCGGTCACAGTGGCCTGCGCCGAGTTATGGAAAATCGGCCAGTTGAAGCCGGGCGACAAGCTGTCTTTCGTCCGGCTCGATATCGACCAGGCCGATGCTCTGCGCCACGCGCAGGATGCGGCCCTGAAGACCCTGCATGCTGTGACTGCGCCCGCCTTGGCCCCCCCCGCACTGGAAAGCCCGGTGCTGGCGCGTTTCCGCGAAGGCAATGAAGCCGTGCTGCTGCGTCAGTCGGGCGATGACAATCTGCTGGTGGAGTTCGGACCGCTTGAACTTGATCTGAGCCTGCGTTTTCAGGCCCATGCCCTGATGGAGAGGCTGAAAGCGGACAATCTGCCGGGACTGCTGGATCTGACACCGGGAATCCGTTCGCTTCAGGTTCATCTCGATCCCGACCGCCTGCCGATCGGCAGAATGCGTGGATTGCTGGCCGAGGCGATCGCCGATCTGCCGCCGGTCGATCAGATCAGCGTGCCGACCCGTACCATCCATATGCCGCTTTCCTGGGACGATGAATCGACCCGACTGGCGATTCGCAAATACCAGGATCTGGTGCGCCCTGACGCACCCTGGTGCCCGTCCAATATCGAGTTCATTCGCCGCATCAACGGGCTGGCCGATGAGCAGGCGGTCAAGGATGTGGTCTACAATGCCCGCTATCTGGTGCTGGGGCTGGGGGATGTCTATCTGGGCGCACCGGTGGCGACGCCGCTGGACCCGCGTCACCGTCTGGTCACCACTAAATACAATCCGGCCCGCACCTGGACCCCTGAAAATGCGGTCGGGATCGGCGGGGCGTATATGTGCATCTATGGCATGGAAGGTCCCGGCGGCTATCAGTTCGTCGGACGCACGGTGCAGGTTTGGAACACCCATCGCCAGACTGCCAATTTCCGGGATGGCAAACCCTGGCTGCTGCGTTTCTTCGACCAGATACGCTTCTTTCCCGTCTCGGCACAGGAACTGGCCGAAGCCCGCGATGCCTTCCCCTATGGCGGTTATGCGCTGAAGACGGAAGAATCAGTGTTCAGACTGGCGGATTACCACCGCTTTCTGGCTGAGAATGCCGACAGCATTGCCGCTTTCAAATCCCGCCAGCAGACTGCCTTCGAGGCCGAGCGTCAGCGTTGGAGGGAGCTTGGGCTGGCAGCCTATGTCTCCGAAGATGACGCGGCTGCCCCGCCTGAGGACGTTTCTGTCTTGCCGCCGGGTGTCATGACCGTGGACTCTCCCATTCCTGGCAATGTCTGGAAAGTTCTGGTTGAAACCGGTCACAAGGTTCAACCCGGCCAGGCTGTGGCCATTCTTGAATCCATGAAAATGGAAATGGAGGTTAAAGCCTCTGTCTCCGGCGTAGTGCGGGAAGTGCTGTGCCAGACGGGTAAAACCGTCCAGGCCGGGCAGCGTCTGCTGCTGATCGAGGAGGAAGCCTGACATGACGCTGAGCATGACCCTCGAAGGCATTCAGGCGTTTCTGGCGCAAGGCGGCACCGTTGAGCAGGTGGTCATCGAGGCCTATGACCGCATCACGCGCTATGGCGACAAGGCAGTATGGATCGCCCTGCGTCCCCGCGAGGAGGTCTTGGCGGAAGCGCGGGTACTGGATGCTTCCCCCGCAGCCGAGAAACCACTTTACGGTGTTCCTTTCGCCGTCAAAGACAATATCGACGTGGCCGGTTTGCCGTGCTCGGCTGCCTGTCCGGCTTTTACCTATGAACCGGATAGAGACGCGACGGTCGTGGCGCGGCTGCGGACAGCCGGAGCCATCGTTCTTGGCAAGACCAATCTGGATCAATTCGCCACCGGCCTGGTTGGCACACGGTCTCCGTTCGGGGCACCGCGCTGTGTGTTCGATCAGGATTATATCTCCGGCGGATCAAGTTCAGGCTCTGCTGTTGCAGTGGCGGCAGGGTTGGTGGCTTTCTCGTTGGGGACCGACACGGCTGGTTCTGGCCGGGTACCGGCAGCCTTTAACAATCTGGTCGGGGTGAAACCCACCAGAGGATTGCTCAGCACAAGTGGGGTCATCCCGGCCTGTCGCTCCCTTGATTGCGTCACCGTCTTTGCCGCTTCGGTGGCGGAGGGAACGTTGATCCGCCGGATCGCCGAGGGCTATGATGCGGCAGATCCGTACTCCCGTCCGTCGCAAAAGCGCAGACTGCCGCATGTCGGCCTCAGAGTAGGCGTTCCCCGACAGGATCAGCGGGAATTCTACGGCAATACCGCTTATGCCGCCCTTTATCAGCGTGCGCTGGATGAGATGATCTCCCTCGATGCAGAACTGGTCGAGATCGACTTCGCACCTTTCCGCGATGCTGCCAAACTGCTGTACGGTGGCCCATGGGTTGCGGAAAGGCTGGCGGCTGTTGGTGATCATCTGTCCCGGGCACCGGATTCTTTTGATCCGGTGGTACGGAGCATTGTCGAAAGTGCGCATACACTCTCGGCAGTGGATGCTTTCCGTGGCCAATACGAACTTGCAGCGCTGGCTCAACAGGCCAATGCCCAATGGGCCAAGGTGGATGTGCTGCTGCTGCCCACGGCCCCGACTATTTACAAGGTCGAGGCGGTGATGGCTGATCCTGTGCGCCTGAACAGCCAGTTGGGGTATTATACCAATTTCGTTAACCTGATGGATTGTGCCGCCATTGCAGTGCCGGCGGGTTTTACCGAAACGGGGTTGCCTTTCGGCGTTACTCTGGTGGGACCGGCTTTCAGCGACGATTCTCTGGCCCTGATAGCCGACCATCTCCATCGCCAACTGGAATCCAGCTATGGACGGCATCGTGTTTCTCTGCCCGATCCTGTGCTTCAGGAGACTGATCCGGAACAGATCGCGCTGGCTGTGGTCGGGGCCCATCTGTCCGGACAGCCGCTGCATTGGCAATTGACGGAACGCAATGCCACTCTGGTGGCACGGACCAGAACGGCGCCAGAGTACCGGCTTTATGCTCTGGCTGAGACCACCCCTCCCAAACCGGGGTTGGTGGCTGATCCTGAATTCACCGGGGATGGCATCGAAATCGAAATATGGAGCATGGATGCGGAAGCGTTTGGTACGTTTACCGCTTTGGTTCCGGCCCCATTGGCCATCGGTACTTTGCGTCTGGCCGATGGAACTTCTGTCAAAGGTTTCGTCTGTGAACCGGCCGGTCTGGTCGGAGCACAGGATATCACCCGCTTTGGAGGATGGCGTGCCTATTTGGCGCGGTAACCTATCACTTTTTGGGCAGAAATGTGGGATTCAGATCTGAAACGTGCATGTTCCATGCCCCTTAACGGCAGCAAAATCAGATTGGGTTAAGAAGGGGGAGTATTTTTTTCTAACGCACTAATGATATCCAGTCTTTCCCAAGCCAGCTTCTGAGCTTCTTCACGTGCATCAAATTCTTTCTGCATCCTGTCGGCCAGCACAGGAACGATAGTGGACAATAAATGGGAAAAAACATCCTCAAGGGATAGATTATCCTCTGATAAGGGTGTGGTATCCACTAAACCAGGAAGATCCCATTTTTCAGCAATTTTCTTGTTTGAGCTGGAAAAATGATTTCTAATCATCATTTGATTGGAAGGGTCCATTTGGGGATGCATTGCAGAAATCGGATAGCCAATTAAATCCAAGACGATTTCTTCTGACTGGCTCAGCTTCCTGTCTAATTGAGCAGTCACGAATTTCTTCATGGCATCGACAAGACAAGTCGTTTCGTTCACACGCATATCCGCCATTGAGAATGCAGCGGGTAAGTGCAGAACTTCCTGAAAATCCCGGATAACGCTTTTTGTCAGCCCATCATAAGAACGGAGGCGAATTTTAGCCAGTTTCTCAAGCTTTTCTAAGCGCTCTGTCAGCCATGTATAATCAAGAGGATATTCTTCAAGATTCTGAGTGAGTCTAGAAAGAACATAATCCTTAAATGTAAAAGAAAACTTTGATTTTAACCTTTCAATATAATTACTTTGAAGAAATTTTTCTTGTCTTCTTATGTAACAGATAATGATTATGTCGTCAAAAATTTGGTCAAGCGATTCTAAGAAACTGTTGAATATTCCGGGATTATAAAAAATGGCACTGGTGAATTCTTCACTTGAAATGATCGCGTTCAATGAAGATACGCTAAGCTCTTCTAGCAGGGCAGTGATATGTCCAGTGGGGTAATCGGGCTTATACATCTCCATGGCTGCGGCATGGTGTCCGCCATCATTTGTTAAACGCCCTTTTGTGGGGAAAAAATATCCTGCCTTACAAAAATCGCCGGCAGTCAGCGCTTTTTGCAAGGCGCTGGTTCCAGTCTTATGGGTGCCTATGTGAACGATGCAAGTACGATGATTCATGCAGAATTTTTGCAGACTTTTTACGATAACGCAATTCAATCACTAAAAAGTTATAATTTGTTATATTTGTCTATAGTTAAGGCATAACTATAGATTTAAAAATCTAATTACTTTTTATTTAAACTTGAACATAAGCATTTTCCCAAATGCACAGCTTGTTCAAAAACGGAGCGCCAGCAGCTCTAAGAGCTACCGATTGTAGCGCGCGTTTATTACAATCGCTGGCAGCCGGCCGAAAATGATGCAGGCGATAGAGGGCGTTTTTTAATGCTGTGTTGGGCTGCGTTAGGTGGATTTAAAAAGTAGCGCTACGGCTGTATTTTGTCATGGCCATGCTCTGGGGCGTCGCCAGGCAAGATGAATGAGCCCGCCAGACTGCTTGATTGATCGGTTATCGTTCGCAGGATGCTCTTTAAGCGGCAGATATTTTTCTCGTCTAAGCCGAATCTGTGACGCTTAAACGCTCGCCATACCGACGTGCGTCTTTCGTGTCAGCTGAAATCGCTTACTGAGGGGTGTCCGAGCGGTCTTCCAATGCTGCACGTCCTTCATCAAGGGCGGCTTTTTGTTCCTCATTCAGCACGGGCAGTTGCGGGTTAATTTCCTCCAGTGCTTCGATGATCGCCTCTTTCACCAGCAGCCGGGCGATTGGTTTACTGTTGGCTGGAATGACGAACCATGGTGCGGCTTTTCTGGCCGTGCCGATGATCGCCTTTTCATAGGCCCGTTGGTAGGCATTCCAGTATTGCCGTTCCTGTATGTCATCCACACTGAATTTCCAGTGTTTCGTCGGGTCGTCCAAGCGGGCGAGCAGGCGCTTGCGCTGCTCTTCCTTCGAGATATGCAGGAAAAATTTGCGTACTACGATGCCCTGACGGCCGAGATAGGATTCAAAATGACGAATATCGCGCAGACGGTTTTTCCAGAATGGTTTGCCGCGTAGTTCTTCTGGAATGCCGCTTTTGTCCAGCAGGTGAGGGTGTACGCGGGTGACCAGCACTTCTTCATAATGGCTGCGGTTGAAAATTCCGATCTCCCCACGCTGGGGTAGAGAGAGTGAAACGCGCCAGAGAAAATCATGATGAATTGCTTCCGGGCCGGGCTGTTTGAAAGATCTGACCTGCACGCCCTGCGGGTTCACGCCGGACATGACGTGGCGGATCGTGCCATCCTTACCGCCGGTATCCATTGCCTGAAACACGCAAAGCAACCCGTATGACTGGGATGAATACAGCCTTTGCTGAAGGTCAGACAGGCATTCTGTCCGCTCCGTCAGGTAATCGGTGATTTCCCGACGGGACAGATCGATCTCCGGCTTACGATCCGGGTCATGAGCGGCGAGCCTGAATTCCCGGCCATTATCAATCCGGCAGGTCGTGAGGAACTGCCGGACTGTTTCACTGATAGCGTCGCTCATGCTGTACGCCGGTGCATGGCAAGGGGGCCGGAAGCCTGATCCACAGACATGATCTCCATGCGATTGATGCTCACATGGGGCGGTAATGTCAGCAGCCAGGCCACCGTTTCAGCAATGTCTTCGGACATCAGCGGGCGCATGCCATCGTACACGGCTGTCGCCTTGTCAACATCCCCGTTGAAGCGGACCTGACTGAATTCTGAGCCAGAAGCGGCACCAGGTTCCAGATTGGTGACACGGATCCCGGTTCCGATCAGGTCAGCACGAAGATTGAGGCTGAACTGTTTTACAAAGGCTTTGGTCGCGCCATAGACGTTGCCGCCGGGATAGGGATAGGTGCCGGCGATACTGCCGATATTCACTACCAGCCCGTCATTCCGCGCCACCATGGCCGGCAGAATCGCGCGGGTAATGTGTATCAGCCCGCTCACATTGGTGGCCACCATCGTGTCCCACTGTGCCAGATCGGTCTGATGAGCAGGCTCCAGCCCCAGCGCCAGCCCGGCATTATTGACCAGTACGTCAATCTGCCGCCATTCCTCTGGCAGGGCATCAGGCAGGGCGGCGGTGGCAATGGGATCGGTTACGTCCAACCGGTAGGGTAGAACGGCTTCCCCCAGTTCAGCTTCCAGTGTTTCCAGCCGGTCAACGCGACGGCCTGCGGCAATGACGCGGTGACCGTCCCGGACGACACGGCGGGTGATGGCCTCACCGAAGCCGGATGTGGCACCTGTGACGAGAAGCGTTTTGCTCATGGTCTTTCTTATCTCCGTAGTCCGGTCGCTGTCTGTTTAGTGAGGCAGGGCAGGAATCAGCCGGATTGATACCGGGCAGTGATCGGATAATCCATCATTGCTGGCCGGTTGAATCAATTTCCCCGGAGGCGTGCGCGTCCAGGGAAGCTGATAACGCATCGCCTGACCCTCCGGTTTGGACGTGATGGCCGGGCCATACGTCATGACGCGCAGGCTTTCCGGGTCGATCCAGCTGCGTGCGGCGCCACCTGCCAGAATATGGTCGATAAAGGAGGCGCCATGGTGGCAGGGGTCGCGTCGGCCACCCGTCAGCAGCGTGAGCGGTGTCACCTGTTCCATCCGTTGCAGGACGTCATCGCCGGGATGAAGCCAGCGGTTGAAATCCCCCAGAATCAGAAAGGGAACACCCTCCCGTTTTCGTTCTGCGATCCATCCGGTCAGCGGAATGGTCTGGGCTTGTAAGGTTGCACAGGCTGGCCGCAGACTTCTGGCGAAAGCGTCGCGTCTGCAGCCGGCTTTCAGATGCACGGCCAGCAGCCGCAGCCTGCCGCCACCGGAGGAAGCTGGCAGATCCACCGTAATATCTGCTCCGCTGCGCAGATGGTGGGGCGCATGAGGACCATAGACATCCAGCCCCGACAGATCGGGGTTCGCTGTCACCATTAATCCACGCCGGACCACAAAGCCGACGCGTTGGGCCACCTTATCGCCGCTGAGATGAATCACATAGCGGTCGGGCGGGAACAAACGGCGCAAAATATCCGGGTTGGCCACTTCCTGTACGGCGATAATATCGGCATCCAGCAGGGTCGCATAATGACTCAGGCGGCTGATATCGTTCTCTGTGCGATGCGGCGCATCCGGAGGCAGCGTCGCCTCGCTGCCAGGCTCAGTCAGCCAGTCCAGGTTCCATGTCGCAATCTTCAGTCCGCCCGCAAATGGCGTTTTTACCAGAGAAGCCGGTTCTGCCGCTTCTCCCCTGGAAACAAGGGAAACGGTCGTTTGATCAGAGGGCGCCTTAAAAACAGGCACCTGTTTGTAGAAAAGCCACGTAACCAGAAAGAAGCCTGATATCAGAAGCGTTCGAAAGTGGAATGAACTATTTTTCATCATTTTCTTACTGAAATGCCTAAATCACGATCTCATTGAGGCAGGATGGCAAGGGCAAAGCGTTTTCTAACTGTAGTGTCATTTTACCCCGAGCGCCTGATTTTGGCATGCCCAACGCTTGTTATGACTGTTGAATGATACGGAGGCAGGATAAGTTGTATTTTTGCAACAGCATATGGCACGACACCTGCAATGGAGGAATGCGACACGATTTCTCAAGGAGACTTCCTTCATGCGTCATGCTCTTGCATCCATTTTGCTGGCGTCGGCGAGCATTCTGGCTTCTGGTGCGGCTCAGACAGCCCAGGCGGCTCAGGCGGCAAAGTGGACCGACAGCATCAAACTGGATGCGCAGCTTGATGGCGGCTTTGTCATCAACGGGAATACGCCAGATAATGGCGTCAATTTCGGCCAGCTGTTCACCGATCGCTCCAATCAGGCCACGCTGAACCAGGCGGCCCTGACGCTGCATCGTGACATCGACAGCACCAGTAAAGGGTATGATTTCGGTTTCAACCTGCAGCTTATCTATGGTTCGGACGTGCGTTACCTGCCGTTCCTGGGTGAGTTCAACAAGATGACCAGCGACCGCTACAAGCTGGTGCCGTTGCAGGCCAACGTTGCCGTGCATACGCCATGGCTGTTTGAAGGGGGTATCGACTGGAAAATCGGCCAGTACATTTCTCCAGTCGGTTTTGAAACGATCGATCCGGCAACCACACCTTTCTATACTCACTCCTATACATTCAACTTCGCCGTGCCCTTCCAGCACACCGGCTTCCTCAGCGTGTCGCATGTCTCGCCGATGGTAGATGTCTATTTCGGCGTCAACACTGGTAACTTCACCACCTTTGCCGGTGGCGACAATAACAGCCGCCCTTCCGGCGTGTTCGGTTTCCAGTTCAACAATCTGATGAATGGTAAGCTCAGTGTGTTGGCACTGACAAATATCGGCCCTGAAGGTGCGTCGCTTGCCCTTGGTCCGGATGTTGCCAACAGCTCATTGCGTTTCTTCGATGATATCGTTATCGGCTATAAGGCCACCGAGAAGACAACTCTGACGCTTGAACTGAATTATATGCGTGATGAAGTGATGAATGCGGAATCCTTCAGCACAGTCGGTTATTTTTCCCATGTCTTCAATGACCACTGGACCTTCAATGCACGTGCTGAAGTGTTCCGTGACATGGATAACTTCTTCATCGCCGGTTTCAAGGAAGCCAATGGCGGCTGGAAATCCATCAAAGGTCTGTCTACACCTCTGATCACCGCTCCCGGTCCGGGCACTTATGGCGACCTGACGCTGGGTGTAACCTGGAAGCCGAGCCTGCCGAAGCCGATTGCCGGTCTGATGCTGCGTCCGGAAGTCCGCTATGACCGGTCCCTGAACGGCGCTGGTTCCTTTGTTTACAGTGATACGAACCCCGTTGGGCATAACGGTCAGTTCCTGTTCGCTGCGGATGCCATTCTACAGTTCTGATCATTCCGGTCGTTTCGGAAAAGGCGGGCACCTCGGTGCTCGCCTTTTTTATGAAACGGGCTTTTCAGTCCTGTGCTTTTCGAAAAGGAGACAGCGTAGCCAGCGCTTCCATTTCTGCCTGCATGGCAGATTTTTCGGCCGCCAGATAGGAAGCAACGGCGTCCGACAGGCCGGGATGGGCAATCCAGTGCGCGGAGTAAGTGGGAACGGGTAGATAACCACGCTGGATTTTATGCTCGCCTTGTGCTCCGGCTTCGACACGGCCCAGCCCGTTAGCAATCGCGAAATCAAGAGCCCGATAATAGCATAATTCAAAATGCAGAAACGGGTATGAGTCCCGACATCCCCAATTCCGCCCGTACAGCGCATCGTCATCCATCAGATTGAGCGCGGCACCGGCCAGAGCATGATCCGATGACGCCGTCATCAATATGACAGCGTCTCCCAAACGTTCAGAGAGGGCGGTGAAGAATTCCCGGGTCAGATAGGCGTGCCCCCATTTGCGATCCACCGTATCCAGATAAAATGCGTAGAATGCATCCCAGTGCCATGGTTTGATGTCGTTACCGCGGAGCGTTTTGAACACCAGGCCTGCTTCATTGGCATCGCGCCTCTCCCGGCGAAGCTGCTTGCGTTTGCGGGATGACAACGCCCCCAAAAAATCGTCGAAGCTATGATAGCCGTTATTCTGCCAGTGATACTGGGTACCGATCCGGGACAGAAAGCCTAGCTGTTCCAGCGCCTGTGCTTCTTCCTGCTGGCAGAAGGAGACATGCACGGAAGAGAGTTCCAGTGCCTGACATGTCTGTATCAGTGCTTCACCCAGCATGCCGGGCAATAGACCGGGACGATGCAGCAGGCGAGGGCCGGGGACGGGGCTGAAGGGAACGCAGCTTTGCAGTTTGGGATAATATCGGCCACCCGCCTGCTGGAAGGCTTCGGCCCAGCCATGATCGAAAACATATTCGCCGCGGCTATGTGATTTGGCGTAGAGCGGCACGATCCCCACAATATCACCCGCCGGATCGGCCAGGCTCAGATGCTGTGGCAGCCAGCCATTTCGGGGCGCGACCGAGCCACTTTCCTCCAGTGCCATGAAAAAATCATGGCTGACGAAAGGATTGCGGCTCCCGGTGCAGGCATTCCATGCGGCGGCAGGGATGGAGGATGCGCTGCTATGCAGGCAGGCGGTCAGATCCAGCGACGTTTCCGGCTCCATACGCTCATCCACTTGCGGGGCAGTTCATATGGCATGTTCGTACGCCGTGGAAATGCGTCCTTTCCGGCGCAGGCTATGAAAGCTGAGCGCAGGTCAGGCGATTTCGAACAGACCTTCGACCTCGACAATAGCATTCCCAGGTAGCGAGGGAACCCCGATCGTGGCACGCGCATGGCGGCCCAGATCGCCGAATACCTCGACGGCCATGTCGGAGGCACCGTTCATGACCAGCGCATGCTGGGTAAATTCGGGCGCGGCGGCGATAAAACCACCCAGACGCACGACGCGGCGGACACGGTCCAGATCGCCACCGGTGGCAGCTTTCAGATGCACCAGCACGTTTATGAAACAGGTACGGGCCGCTTCAACGGCGTATTCGACACTCTGTTCCGGCAGACGCCCGGTATAGGCGATCTTGCCGTCTTTCGCCGGTACCTGTCCCGAAATCACCGCCAGAGAGCCAGTGACGACCCACGGCACATAATTCGCGATGGGAGCCATCGGTTCGGGCAGCACGATGCCGAGATCGGCAAGACGGTGTTCGATGGAATTGGCCATGGTGGTCTCCTCTGACGATGCACTGTTTTCAGATAGCGTAGCACACGACTTGTCTGCTTCTCTATGGCCCGCCTGTGCCCTGGTCTGGTTGCGTGCTGAAACGCGGGCAGTCAGCCATTAACCAGCCGCAGCCCACGCCTGCGGGATCGGGCAGAGACCTTGCTCATGTCATGCGGCAGATCCAGCGGCAGCAGGGGAGCGATGGTATCTTCATCCTGATTAGGCCCTTCGAGCACAGGGGCCGGGGTAACAGCCTGATGCGTATAGCTGGCGGCGAGATGACGTACGACATAATCCGGGATGGAAGTCGCGCGATCTACCGAAGGATCGCCCTCGACGGTGCCGGCCGGCCCGAAATCGGTCAGGGCCAGTGCCTCCACGAAGCGATCCAGTCTGACGCCATGTTGCAGACCGATGCTGATTGCCTGCGCCAGACATTCGGTCAGACCCCGTGCCGTGGGGCTATCCTTGGGAAGAGAGATAGAAATCTCGCCCAGTCGCCCATCTGCATATTCTCCCGTGCGGAGAAACACGGTGTGGCCGCCAACCGTTGCCCGCTGTGTATAGCCGCGCCGGCGTGCGGGCAGATCCTCGGCCTGAGCGGACAAGATCGGAGTGGTGGCGGCATCCTTGTCCGGTTCTGCTGCCGGACGGGCTTCCATCATATGGATGAAGGGTGCAACCGCATCATGCATGGCGATGCGGGCGGCGGTGTCGGCCGAGGGGAACACGCTCTCGCCCCGGATCAGCGCGGCAATGGCATCCTCGGCACGCAGGCCACGGGCCAGCAGCCAGTCCTGCGCGGATTCTGATAATATGCCTTCGCTGGTCAGGGGAGAGAAGCCGGGGGCAATGCCGCTGATGCGCACACCCAGCAGGGACTCTGCGATCTGCGGTGGCAGAATGGCGGTGGTGGCGCGGTGCCTCAGCCCGCCAAGTGGTGCGGTCTCGCAGGCCTGTCTTGCGGCTTCGGCCAGACCGGGCAGCGGGCAGGAGGCAGGCAGCTCGCGGGAGACGACACTGCTGGCGGCCTCTCCACCGCCCAGACTCCGTGCCAGAGTGGCGGAGGCGTGATCGGCGCAGGCACGGATGAAGGCGGTCAGACAGCGTGCGGTATCGCGAGCTTCCTGACTGGCATAGGCCAGCCCGGCCTTGTCGAGCAGTGCCGCCAGCCCGGTCGGGGCCACAGCGAGGCGGCGGGCGGAAGGAACCGCCAGCGTCAGCGCCAGCACGGCGTCGGAGACTGCCTGCCCCAAGGCTGCGACATCCAGACCATCGGTCCGAGTATAGAAAGCAGGCAGGTTGATCAGAAAGCTCGGCGGTGTCAGCGCATCTTCCTGCCCGGTCCAGAGCGAGACACCAGCCGTGCCGCGCCGGTCGCGCAGCATGGTGTGCAGGGAGGCGCCCAGCGTTTCATGCAATCCTTCCCGGCATGCGGCTTCGTCCAGGGGTGTGATCCAGCGATCAGCGGCCATCACGGTGTCGATACGGTGCCCGAACGGGGTGGGGCGTGCGGCACGGCCACGTTTTGGACGAGGGGGAGTCGCCATTTCCGTACACAGCGCCGCCAGGGCCGCAGCGGCATCGTCAGCCCATGACACCGGTATGCGGATGGCACGCGGATCATCATCCGGGCTGGGCGCTGCCAGTACATCGCGCATGCGGATGCCATGCCAGATGGACTGGCCATGATCGGCGTGATCGGCAGCCGGGACAGGGGAAGAAGGGCGCTTGTTCATACCCGTTATAGTAGGTCCGGCTCCGCTTGATCGGGAGTCTATTTTGCGTTGGATAACGGGGATGAACACAAAATCCTGTGGGTAAGGGTGGGGACATCTTCGGGAATGTTGGGGGAAATTGTCTATGCGGCAACAGAGCGGGAAAGCCCGGTAAAGTCAGTGGACCAGCGCCAAGGAGCAGATTATAAAGACGGTATGAACTTCGACACATGGCTGTTCACAAAGCTTCGTGGCCGTCTGGTCGGCGAGGATTCCGCCGGGAATCGCTATTACGAGGATCGTAAGAAGCGCCCTGACCAGCCGCGCCGTCGTCGTTGGGTCGCCTATAAAGGCGCGCCGGAGGCCACCAAGGTGCCGCCGGAATGGCATGCCTGGCTGCATTTCATCACCGATGAGCCGTTGCCGATGACCCATAAACCGTGGGTCCGCCCGCATCGCCCCAATCTGACCGGCACGCCCTTGAGCTACCGGCCGCCGGGCCATGATTATAGCGGCGGCCAAAGAGCGCGCAGCAGCGGCGATTATGAGGCCTGGACGCCCGGATCCTGATCCGGCTGTCCCGAGGTGGCCGCCTTGGTTGACGCGGTCTCCCTTGACGGCCATCACCACCTTGATCAGTACAGCGAAGGTCGCACCATGCGCCGTCGTGATGCGTTGTGACCGCAAATTGTCTGTCTGGCGTCGGGGAATGACTGCATGGCATCGCGTAACTCAGCCGAAATCATCGTCGGAGCGGCCATTCTGGCTGTGGCGGGAGGATTTCTGACCTATGCCATGGCCAACTCGGGACGCACTTCCGTCAGCGGCTATCCGCTGACCGCACAGTTCGAGAATATTGCCGGGCTGACAGCCGGATCGGATGTGCGTATGGCCGGGGTCAAGATCGGGACGGTAGAAAAGACCTCCCTTAATTCTAAAACCTTTCAGGCTGTCGTGACCTTGCGGGTTCGTGACGATATCCATCTGCCAAAAGACAGTGCCGCCCAGATTCTGAGCGATGGATTGCTGGGATCTCAATATCTCGGCCTGTCTCCCGGCGGGGATGAGCAGGCGATTCCGCCGGGTGGACAGATCACCATCACCACGCCCTCGGTCAGTCTGGAGGAGGAGCTGGGCAAATTCGTGTTCAGCGTGGGTGATCTTGTGACCGAAATTAAAAAGAATCCGGCCATGCAGGGTAATCCCCCCCTGGCAAAGCAGCCTGCGGACCGGAAAGGCGGAGGGGCGATCAAGCCGCTGGAGTAATCATGATCCTGGTCATGTCAGATATGGCCCCGGAAAGGAGAGCCTTCAGTGGCCGTTGATCCTGACCCTGATCTAGTCTCCCAAGCGCTTCCTGATTGGACCGCACCTGACGGGGCGCCAATCACGTGCGCAGAAAAACGCCGTGTTCTGGCGGACAACCATGAGGAACTGGCGCAGGTGATGCAGGATGCTTATGAGGATGCCATCCTGATGGGGGTTGACCCCGACATGTTCAGGCGCAGCCTGCTGGATATGGTCCAAGCGTTGAAAAGCCCCTTTCATGACTCGTGACAAACGGATGCGTGCGTACCGGATGGCCGGTTGTATGGTGCTGGCGCTCTGCATGGTGGCAGGGACGCATGCCTATGCTCAGCCGACCTCGTTGCAGGATCGTCGGCCCCTTCCGAAATCCCCCTCCGGCAGCGCACCGGTCGATTCCATGCCGCATTACGATGATCCGAATGATACGGGTTTCAACGCAGGCACGACCGCCAGACCGGTTTCGCCGCCGGTCACTTCCCCCCGGATTGTGCCTCTGCCGGCGGATCCGGAGACGAGGCCTGACATCCCTTCTTCCTCCGGTGAGGGAGATTTGCCCGATACACCCGGCTCCCAGCCCGGCACCAGGCCGGATAATCCCACCGATAAAACACCTGAAGGGAATGCGGCTGGTGATGCCCAGCCTCCGGCTGCGGCGGCAAATCCGCTCTCGGCCTATCCCTGGCAGCCGGGCCATAGCGTACAGCTCCAGATTCTGGAAAAGCTCAGTGATCGCGTGTCCCGTGTCACACTCAAGGATGGAGATCGTCACACGATCGGTCATCTGACAGTTGTGATGCGCAACTGCCTGAAACATGCGGCAGAGGCGCCTCAGGATTTTGCCGCATGGCTCGACATCACCGCCGATACGGAGGGCGCCCCACGCTTTTCCGGCTGGATGCTGGCAAAGGAGCCATGGGTGGCCGTGTATGAAAGCCCCCTGTACGATGTGCGTGTTATGCACTGCGACTGACGGGAAGATGACCCGGCCCGGTATGAATCGGGTTTTCTTCAGATGCTGATTTTCATTCGGTATCAGAGGGGCCAGACGCAACCTGTGGCTTTCTAAAGGGTTTGTTCAGGTATGATGTCCTTTCCACCTCTGCGCTGTATTGCACTGTCCCATCCCGTTTCTGACTTTGATCCACTTCCTCTTTTATCGCGGGCTGCCTTGTTTCTGGATATGGATGGCACCCTGCTGGACATTGCGCCGACACCGGATGCTGTGCAGGTGGAGGCCGGTTTACCCGAGGTGTTGAGCCGTCTGCATGATGATCTGGGTGGTGCCATCGCTGTCGTGACCGGTCGACCGGTGGAGCAAGTGGAAGCCCTGTTTCCCGGCATTTTCACCGCCATTGCGGGGGAGCATGGGGGTGCGCTGTATCACCGCACAATGCAGACCACGGAGCGTGTGGCACTGGCAGACCTGCCGGTTGAATGGTTGCGGCAGGGCGAAGCGTTGGCGGCTCGTTTGCCGGGGGTATTGCTGGAACGTAAACAGCGCGGCTTCGTGTTGCATTTCCGTGCCGTACCGGAGGCCGGTCCGCAGGTCGAGGCTGGCCTGCGCGCCCTCATGGCTGGTCATGAAGACCGTTTTACCCTGATGGCCGCGCATATGGCGTGGGAAGTGAAGCCGAAAGGGGCTGATAAGGGCACCGCGGTTCAGCATTTGATGCAACACGCCCCCTTCCGGGGCCGTGTGCCGGTTTTTATCGGCGATGACGTGACCGATGAGGATGGAATGGCGGCCTGTCGCGCCATGGGAGGAGCCGGCCTGCGGGTACAGGAAGCCTTCGGCGATGCAGCCGGCGTCCGGGCCTGGTTAAGGGAGGCGGTGCGGTGAGTCGGCTGATTCTGGTTTCCAATCGTGTTCCCCAGCCTAAGGAGCGAGGACAACTGGCCGGTGGCCTGGCCGTCGCATTGAAGGAAGCCATTGCCGGGCATGAAACCCTCTGGTTCGGCTGGTCCGGCAAGACCGTGGATCAGCCCGGTCCTGACGTGCATCTGGAAGAAGCCAAGGGAGTTACTTACGCTACGCTTGATCTCCAGACTGATGCGTATGAGGGATATTATCGAGGCTTTTCCAATGGGATGCTCTGGCCGCTGCTGCATAGCCGGATTGGGCTCGGGGTGTTCAGCCGCTCCGACCTTTCTGCCTATATGGCTGTGAACGATGCTTTTGCGGCAGCGCTGAAACCATTGTTACGGCAGGATGATATCATCTGGATCCATGATTATCATCTCATCCCCCTTGGCGCGGCGCTGCGTAAGCTGGGGGTGACAGCCCGGATCGGCTTTTTCCTCCACGTCCCGTTTCCTCCGATGGCGGTGTATTCGGCTCTGCCGCAAGGGGATCTGCTGTTACAGGCTTTCGGAGCCTATGATGTGATCGGTCTGCAAACTATCGAGGATGCAGGTCATCTGAACGAATGTCTGGCCATGGCAGGGGTGGCCCGCCGGGCTGATTCTTATCCGATCGGCATTGATCCGGCTGCGTTTGCCGCGACCGCACGTCGCGCCCAGAAAAGTCCTGAAGCGAGACGATTGCGGGAATCCATGGGTGATCGTGCCCTGATTCTGGGGGTGGACCGATTGGATTATTCCAAGGGCATTCCGCATCGCTTCCATGGTTATGCCCAGTTGCTGAAGCGGTTTCCCGAGCATCGTAACAATGTCACTTTTCTGCAGATCACGCCGGTTTCCCGTGGGGATGTGGCGGAGTACCGATCCCTGCGGAAGGAAATGGATGAACTGGTCGGCCGTATCAATGGTGAGCATGCGGAGTTCGACTGGGTACCGGTGCGGTATCTGACCAGAGCGGTGGCGCGCAATGTGTTGGCCGGATTTCACCGGGAAGCCAGGATTGGGCTGGTGACGCCGCTGCGCGATGGCATGAATCTGGTCGCGAAAGAATATGTTGCGGCACAGGATGCCGATAATCCGGGCGCATTGATCCTGTCGCGTTTCGCCGGAGCTGCCTCGGAGATGGAGGGGGCCATCATCATTAATCCCTATGATCCTGATGAAATTGCCGAGGCACTGCATATGGCGCTCGGGCTGGACCGGGAATCACGGCAGGGACGCTGGAAAACGATGATGTCGGCGGTACAGGCTTCCACTGCTGCCGCATGGGCACGCAGCTTTCTGCAGGATCTGGAAAACGCGCCGGCGTAGGGACAGGCGTCTTCCCTATGGCCACGAGACAGGGCGCATTGCATATAAGGCGGCATGCAGAAGCCGAGCCTATCCATTCTGGTCATAGACGAGGACCGTATCCGCGCCTCCATCATCGAGACGGGATTGCGGGAAGGTGGCCATGATCGCGTCACCGTGCTGCATGATGTTGCCGCAGCGGCGGAAACAATTGCGGTTGCTGCGCCGGATGTCATCGTCATCGATCTTGGGAATCCCCAGCGTGATATGCTGGAGGAAATGTTTCGCCTTTCGCGCTCCGTGCGCAGGCCGGTGGCGATGTTCGTGGACCGCTCTGATCAGGCGGGGATTGAAGCCGCGGTGGAGGCCGGCGTTTCGGCTTATGTGGTGGATGGCTTGCGGCAGGAACGCATCAAGCCAATTCTGGATATGGCGATCAGTCGTTTCAACGCTTATTCCCGCCTGCAGCGGGAGCTGGAGGAGGCGCGGGGGGCGCTGGAAAGCCGTCGTCTGATAGATAAGGCCAAGGCGTTGCTGATGAAAAGCCGGGGATTGAGCGAGGATGCCGCCTATACCCTGCTACGCCGGACTGCGATGAACCAGAATCGCAAGATCGCAGATATTGCACACAGTCTGCTGACTGCTGTCGATCTGCTCGATCCAGAGGCTGATGAACCGTCTGCCGTTTCAAAGAAAAAAGGGGGGCGGTAAAATGAGTGACCTACCAGAGATTGATGCAGGTTCCGGGAAGCATCACCAACAGGCTCCGTACCGGATGACTGCCGGGTTCATGCCACTGCTGGACAGCGCTATTCTGATCGCGGCGCTGGAATGTGGATTTGCGGATCAAGAAGGCGTCAACCTGACTCTGGTAAGGGAGAATTCCTGGGCGAATATCCGGGACAGGATAGCGGTCGGACATTTTCAGATGGCGCACATGCTCGCGCCCATGCCGATTGCCTGCAATCTGGGTCTGACACCATGGAACCAGAAGATCATCGCCCCGATGGCGCTGGGACTGGGTGGAAATGCAGTCACCGTCAGTGTGGCCCTGTGGCAGGCAATGCAGGATTCCGGTGCGGCAGCCAGTGGCGGCGATGTGTTTGACCCTGCCATGCAGGGGCGGGCGCTGGCTGCTGTGGTCGCAGATCGGGCGATGCAGGGACAGAAGAAGCTCCGTTTCGCGGTCGTGCATGCCTATTCCGGGCATAATATCGAGCTGCGCTACTGGCTGGCAGCCTGTGGGATCATGCCGGACCGCGATATTGAAATTGTGGTTCTGTCGCCTCCTTTGATGGCGGATGCGCTGAGGGGCGGCGGGATTGATGGGTATTGCGTCGGCGAGCCGTGGAACACCGCCTCCGTGGCCGGGGGACATGGTCGGATCATCACCGTCAAGGCAGCCATCTGGCGTTCCAGTCCTGAAAAGGTGCTGGGTGTGCATGCCGGCTGGGCGCGTGAAAATCCTGAGGCTTTGGCTGCTTTGTTGCGGGCCATGACCAGAGCGGCGTTGTGGTGCGCCGACAGTGATCATCACGCCGATCTGGCCCGGATTCTCTCGCAGGAGACATATGTCGGTCAGCCGGCCATGTGGATGATGGCGGCGTTGGATGGAGAGATCGTGCCCGGCAGTCATGGCAGCCGGGCGGTTGCGGTGTCGGATTTCTTCGTGCCTTTCGCACGGGCCGCTACTTTCCCCTGGAAAAGCCATGCCATGTGGTTTTATGCGCAACTGGCGCGCTGGAGCTATCTGGAACACAGCGCGGACAATGCAGTGATTGCCGCCAATACTTATTGCCCTGATCTGTATCGGGCGGCGGTCAGCGGGTTGGGCTATCCGCTGCCGGGCGCCAATGCAAAGGTGGAGGGCGCGTTAATCCGGCCCACGCCGGTTGGTGCCAATCTGGCCGGCCTGACACTGGGGCCGGACGGTTTCTTCGATGGCGAACTGTTTGATCCAGATCATATCGACGATTATATCGCGCGGCAAAGGACTAAAATTTAATCAATTGCTTTTTTGAAAGATATAAAAGCTAAAACAGAAGGCATTTCTTGTCTCAGAAGCAAAAATAGCGCCATTTTTGGGCTAAAAACTGCGCGACATGGCAGGCATGGATTTGTATATTGGCCACAAGACATGAGCTTGGCCAATGAAGGCATGAAGCACGGTCAGCGTCCAAAGGCGGATGCATCCAGGCAAAGACGCCGGAGAACGGAGGGGCCATGTCCTGCTTTGCAGGCACTGAGTCTTCTCCCTTGAGCGATTTTGTTTCATGGCGCAGCCGCCTGACGATTTCGGCACCATATCTGCCGGCGTAGCGGCTCCGTGATTGGAGAGCCCGATGACCAATGGAACTGCCTCCCTGCTTCCGGGTAAGGCCCGCGACAGTGCTTCGCGTGCGCTCTGGATGTCGACGTTTGCCTTTACCATCTGTTTCGCCGTCTGGACCATTTTCGCCATTATCGGCGTCAAGATCAGGCAGGAACTGCATCTGACCGAAACGCAGTTCGGCCTGCTGCTCGGCACACCCATTCTGACCGGTTCGTTGTCACGCCTGCTGCTGGGTATCTGGGCCAGCCGCTGGGGCGGTCGGGCGGTTTATGTTGCTGTCATGCTGACTGCCGCCGTGGCGACGCTGCTGCTATCCTTCGCGCATAGCTATGAAACTATGCTGCTGGCAGGCCTTGGCATTGGCATTGCCGGTGGTTCTTTTGCGGTGGGCGTGTCCTATGTCTCGCCATTCTTCTCGCAGATCAAGCAGGGTACGGCTCTCGGGATTTTCGGAGCCGGGAATGTCGGCGCTGCCGTGACCAAGCTGCTAGCGCCGCTGGTCGTGGCGGGTTGGGGCTGGCGCGCTGTGCCGCCGGTCTGGGCGGTGGCGCTGGTGCTGACGGCGGGAGCTTTCTGGTTTCTTACCTCTGATGAGCCGCAGCATGCTCAGCGCCGGGGCAGCTTCCGGGATGAATTCGCTCCACTGCGTCATATGCAGGTCTGGCGGTTCAGCCTCTATTATTTCTTCGCTTTCGGCGGGTTCGTCGCACTTGCGCTGTGGTTGCCGCGCTATCTGGTGGGCGTGTATGGCATGGATCTGGAAACGGCGGGTCTGGTCGCCGCATGTTATTCCATTCCCGGCAGTGTGTTCCGTGCGTATGGCGGTATTCTGTCTGACCGGATCGGTGCGCGTCGCGTGTTGTATGTGATGTTTGGTGTTGCCGCTCTGGCGACCCTGATCCTGTCCTTTCCTGCCCATGCAGGAGGAGGTGTTGCTGGAATCGGTCCCGTCACCTTCGTGATCGTTGCTTTCGTGCTCGGTTTTGTGATGAGCCTTGGTAAGGCCGCTGTCTACAAGCATGTGCCGAGCTATTATCCAGATTCCGTCGGTGCTGTTGGAGGTATCGTCGGCCTGATCGGTGGTCTGGGTGGATTTATCTTTCCGATCATCTTCGGGTTCCTGAAGGATCAGACAGGATTGTGGCAGAGCTGCTTCATGCTTTTGTTCGTGGTTGTTCTTGTCTCAATGATATGGATGCATGCTGCGATCCGGGCCATGCGCCGTCAGTCGATGATCCTGCAAGCTGCACAATAAGATTTTTGACTGGATCAGAATCATGACTGAAAAACTTGTCATCATCGGCAATGGCATGGCGCCAGGCCGTATGCTGGAACATCTGTTCGAACAGGCTCCGGATCGGTACAACGTTACAATCTTCAATGCCGAGCCGCGGGTGAATTATGATCGTATCATGCTCTCGCCTGTTCTATCGGGTGAAAAAACCTATGAGCAGATCATCATCCATGGTGATGGCTGGTATATTGATCACGGTATCACCCTCTATAAGGGTCATAAGATCGTCGAGATCGACCGGGCGGCAAAAACTGTTACCTCTGATCATGGTGTTGTGGAATCCTATGATCGTCTGGTGATTGCAACCGGGTCCGTACCATTCATTCCGCCGATCCCCGGTCGTGATCTCGCGGGTGTGCTGACGTATCGCGATCTGGACGATGTGCAGGCGATGATGCTGGCGGCGCAGTCGAAAGCGGGTGTGCTGCCACGGGCGGTCGTACTGGGCGGTGGTTTGCTGGGTCTGGAGGCTGCGGCGGGTCTATATGCACAGGGCATGGATGTCACGGTACTGCATCTTGCTCCGACGCTGATGGAACGGCAGCTGGATAGTGCTTCCGCCTATCTGCTGCAAAAAGCGATTGAATCAAAGGGTATTCACGTCATTACCGGCGCGAATACCAAAATCTTCAATCATGATGACAGGGGCCATGTGCGCTCCGTTACGCTGGCGGACGGGACGGAGCTGCCGGCTGATCTGGTTGTGGTTGCGGCTGGTATCATTCCCAATGCATGGCTGGCGAAGCAGGCCGGGCTGGAAGTCGGGCGTGGGATCAAGGTCGATGCGACTATGCTGACTTCCGATCCTGACATTCTCGCTCTGGGAGAATGTGTAGAGGTCGATGGCCGCACCTATGGTCTGGTGGCACCTCTTTACGATATGGCGCGTGTGGCGGCTGCCGTTCTGGCTGGCCAGCCCACCAGCGGTTTTGTACACAGCGAAACGGCGACGAAGCTGAAAGTCACTGGTGTCGATCTGTTCTCGGTCGGTGATTTCGCCGATGGAGAGGACCGTGAGGAAATCGTTCTGCGCGATGCGGCAGCGGGTGTCTACAAGCGTGTCATTCTCCAGAACGAGCGTATCATCGGCACCGTGCTGTTCGGAGATACCTCCGATGGTGCATGGTTCAATGACCTGCGTAAGAAAGCTGCCAATATCAGCGAGATGCGCGATACGCTGATTTTTGGTCAGGCCTATCAGGGAGGCGCCCCGCTGGACCCTACGGCGGCCGTTGCAGCCTTACCGGATGACGCAGAGATCTGCGGCTGCAACGGCGTATGCAAGGGCGCGATCGTCAGCGCCATCCAGACGAAAGGATTGACCACGCTCGACGATGTGCGGGCGCATACGAAAGCATCGGCATCCTGCGGCTCCTGCACCGGTCTGGTGGAGCAGGTGATGACATTGACACTGGGGGATGCCTATCAGCCTGCGGCGGTACAGCCTGTCTGTGGCTGCACCACGCTGGGGCATGATGATGTACGCCGCCTGATCCGCGCGAAGAGTCTGAAGACCATCCCCGCCGTGATGCAGGAGCTGGAGTGGAAAACATCCTGCGGCTGCTCCAAATGCCGTCCTGCACTGAATTATTATCTGGTCTGCGAATGGCCGGATGAATATGCAGATGATTACCAGTCACGCTTCGTTAACGAGCGCGTACATGCCAATATCCAGAAAGACGGTACCTATTCCGTGGTGCCCCGCATGTGGGGCGGCATGACCAGCGCTGCGGAGCTGCGCGCGATTGCCGATGTGGTCGATAAATTTGCCATTCCTGCGGTGAAGGTCACAGGTGGTCAGCGCATCGACATGCTGGGCATTCGTAAGGAAGATCTGCCTGCCGTCTGGTCCGATCTCGGCAAGGCCGGGTTTGTCTCCGGCCATGCTTATGCGAAAGGCCTGCGCACGGTCAAAACCTGTGTCGGCTCCGATTGGTGCCGGTTCGGGACGCAGGATTCAACGGGGTTCGGTATCCGCATCGAAAAATTCATGTGGGGATCATGGACGCCTGCCAAAGTGAAGATGGCGGTCTCCGGTTGCCCGCGTAACTGTGCCGAGGCGACCTGTAAGGATGTCGGTGTCATCTGTGTGGATTCCGGATATGAAATCCACTTTGCCGGAGCCGCCGGCCTCGATATCCGTGGCACGGAAGTACTCGGTCTGGTACCGGATGAAGACGAGGCGCTGGAAGTCATTGTCGCACTGGTGCAGATGTACCGGGAACAGGCGCGTTATCTGGAGCGCATCTACAAATGGACCAGGCGCGTCGGGATTCCTGAAATCCGCAAGCAGGTTCTGGAAGACAAGGAACGGCGTCGTCATTATTTCGGCCGTTTCGTGTTCTCCCAGAAATTCGCCCAGGTCGATCCATGGTCGGAGCGTGTGTCCGGCAAGGACAAGCATGAATTCAAACCGATGGCCTCCATCGGCATGATGAACGCGGCGGAGTAAGCGATCATGACATCACCTGAATGGATTGAAATCGGTGGGATCGAGGATGTTCCGCTGCGTGGTGCGCGCTGTGTGCAGACGCCGGTCGGAAAAATCGCCATTGTCCGCACCATGGATAATCGGGTGTTCGCTATTGGCGACACCTGTCCGCATCGCAAAGGCCCGCTGAGTGAAGGGATCGTGCATGATCATTCCATCACCTGTCCTTTGCACAACTGGGTTTTTTCTCTGGAGACCGGGCAGGCGCAGGGCGCGGATGAAGGGAGCGTTCCGGTTTACAAGCTGCGTGAACAGGAAGGCCGCCTGTTCCTGTCGGCGGATATGCTGGCCATGCAGGCGAGCAAAGCTGCATGACAATATCGCAGCAGGGAGAAGCATCCTTGTCACGGAATTCTGTCGGCACGACCTGCCCATATTGCGGGGTCGGGTGCGGCGTGATCGTGGAGCAGGCGGAGGATGGCACACGCAGTGTGCGGGGCGATCCGAAGCATCCGGCGAATTTCGGCCGTCTCTGCTCAAAGGGGTCTGCCCTGATGGAGACGATAGATCTGGAGGGACGTTTGCTGCATCCCATGATCAACGGGCAGCAGGTGGGCTGGAATGAGGCGCTGGACCATGTGGCGCAAGGTTTCTCCCGCGCTATTGCCGAGCATGGCCCGGACAGCGTGGCATTCTATGTCTCCGGCCAGTTTCTGACGGAGGATTACTATGTCGCCAACAAGCTGATGAAGGGTTTCATCGGTTCGGCGAATATCGACACCAATTCGCGTTTGTGCATGGCGTCTTCCGTAGCCGGGCATCGACGTGCCTTCGGGACGGATACTGTGCCTGGACTGTATGAGGATCTGGAATGCGCTGATCTGGTGGTGCTGACCGGCTCCAATCTCGCCTGGTGCCACCCGGTGCTTTACCAGCGTCTGGCGGCGGCAAAGGCGGCGCGGCCGGAGATGCGCGTGGTGCTGATTGATCCGCGTCGCACCATGACGGCGGAGATTGCCGATCTGTATCTGCCGATCCGTCCTGATGGCGATACGGCGCTATTCGCCGGTCTGCTGGCCTGGCTGGCCGCGGCAGGGCAGGTGAATGAGAGCTATGTCACGCGCCACACCTCCGGCTTTGCCGAGGCGCTGGCAGCGGCCTCCGCGCTGGATCGCGATATGCTGGACCAGATGACAGGGTTGGAGGCCGCGGAGAGGGAAGCATTCTACACTCTGTTCACCACAACCGGGAAAACGGTGACGGTGTATAGTCAGGGCGTCAATCAATCCTCCTGCGGCACTGACAAGGTGAATGCCATCATCAATTGTCACCTGGCGACAGGGCGTATTGGCCGTCCCGGCATGGGTCCGTTCTCTGTCACCGGCCAGCCCAATGCGATGGGCGGGCGGGAGGTCGGCGGCCTGGCCAACATGCTGGCCGCGCATATGGAGATCGAGAATCCCGAGCATCGCGCTCTGGTCGGGTTGTTCTGGAATGCCCCCCGCATGCCGGAGAAAGCCGGGCTGAAAGCGGTCGATCTGTTCCACGCCGTGGCGGATGGCCGCATCAAGGCCCTGTGGATCATGGCCACCAACCCGGTGGATTCCATGCCGGATGCGGATGCGGTGCAGAAAGCGATTGCGGCCTGTCCCTTCGTCGTGGTCTCCGACGTGCTGGCGAGCACGGATACGATGCGCCACGCTCATGTAGCGCTGCCTGCGCTGGCATGGGGGGAGAAGGACGGCACCGTCACCAATTCCGAGCGCCGCATTTCCCGCCAGCGTGCTTTTCTGCCAGCCCCGGCGGAAGCGCGGGCAGATTGGCGCATCCTGTGTGATGTGGCGGCACGGATGGGCTTTGCAGAGGCTTTCTCCTACAGCAATGCCGCCGAAATTTTCGCCGAGCATGCCGCCCTGTCGGCACTGGGGAATGAGGGGCGGCGGGATTTCGATATCGGTGCGTTGGCCACTATCGGCAATGCGGATTTTGAGGCGCTGAAACCGGTTTTATGGCCTGCTTTCAAGGAAAACTCTTTCTTCAGAACGGTGGGGCAGGATGGTCGCTTCTTCGCCGATGGCCGTTTCTTTACCGAGGATCGCAAGGCCCGCTTCATCGCCGTCACGCCCTCTCTTCCGGTGCAAACGGATGCCGCATGGCCACTGGTGCTGAATACCGGCCGCATCCGCGATCAGTGGCATACCATGACACGTACCGGCAAAAGCCCGCGCCTGTCCCAGCATCTGGCCGAGCCGTTCGTCGAAATCCACCCTGATGATGCGGCTCCCCTCGGCATCGCGGCGGCTGATCTGGTCTCTGTCCGGACGGCGCTGGGCCGTATCGTGGTGAGGGCCTTACTGTCGCCACGGCAAAGAAAGGGAATGCTGTTCGTGCCGATGCACTGGACGGACCAGTTCGCTTCATGCGCCCGTGTGGATGCTTTGGTTCCGGACCTGATTGATCCGGTCTCCGGCCAGCCTGCCTCCAAGAATGTTGCGGCGCGGATCGAGCCTTATGCGCCGGCCTGTTATGGTTTCGCGGTGCTTCAGCAGCCTCCGGACTGGGAACAGATCGGACACACACCCGATTACTGGGCCATCAGCCGCTGCACGGGTGGATGGAGACTGGAATGCGCCTTTACCGAGGCTCCGGCAGATATGGCAGGCTTCGCCGCTTCTCTTATCAGAGGTGGGTATGAAGACGGAGAAAACCTGTCCTATGTCGATGTCAGAACCGGTCAGGCCCGCTATGCCGCGTTTGACGGGGCACGCCTGACCGGTGCGCTCTATGTGGATCAGCAGCCTGTGGGCGTGGCGCGAGGCTGGGCGGCGGAGCAGTTGGAGGCAGATTTTACCGATCCCCTGCGCCGCTTCATCGTTATTGCGGGCAGGCCCGGCAAAGGCAGTGTGGATCGTGGGGCGATCGTCTGCTCCTGCTTTGGTGTGGGTGCCACACAGATCAAGATGGCGATCGCCGGCGGATGCCATACGGTGGACTCCGTTGGGCAGGCGCTTCAGGCGGGTACCAATTGCGGTTCCTGCCGGGCGGAGATCCGCATCCTGATCGAACGCAACGAAGCAGGCACGCCTGCGACGGTCGCGGCATAATCGCATTGCAGTTGTGCGAAAGGCCGGGAGAAAACTGCCGGCTTCCTTGCTTGCTGACCGAACCGTTCAGTTCTATGTCTGACGCAGTTTTGTTCGATCAAGTGCGTGAGGATGGCAATCCATGCCCGATGACGTGAACACGGCGTCAGACAGCCCGGCCCGGCAGGGTGGTTCCAATATGCAACCCCAAGGCAGCCAACCCCAGGGCCACGCCACGAAAAAGCGCTCCCCCCTGGTGAGGGTGATTCTGATTCTGGCATTGCTGGGTACTGTCGCGGGCGGTGTGTATTACTGGTACACCCATCGCGATCTCGAAACCACGGACGATGCCTACACGTCAGGCCGGGCGGTGATGATCTCGCCGCAGGTGGCTGGTTATGTGGTCGATCTGAATGTTCGCGATAACCAGTTCGTTCATAAGGGCGAGGTGCTGGTCAGGCTCGATCCTCGACCCTATCAGGCGGCGGTCGAGGTAGCGGAAGGCCAGTTGGCCATGGTTCGCGCTCAGCATGCGGCCACTCATTATCAGCTGGAGATTGCGAAGAAAAATTTCCCGGCTCAGCTGGATGCCGCGAAGGCGCAGAAGCAGCAGGCCGAGGCACAGCTTTTTCGGGCGCAGACCGATTACAAGCGTCAGCACAGCGTGGCCCGCGCTGCGACCACACAGGAGGCGATTGATGCCTCTACCGCGTCGCTGCGTGCGGCGCAGGCCCAGCTTGCCTCGGCTCAGGCGGCGATCGAGCAGGCCATGCCGGTGGAGGCCAATATCAATGAAACCGGGCAGAAGGTGGATCAGCTGGCCGGCCAGATCAGACAGGCTGAAGGGCAACTGGAACAGGCAAAGCTGAATCTTGAATACGCCACCATCATTGCACCGCAGGATGGCTGGGTGACGAAGCGGAATGTCGAGAAAGGCAACTTCCTCCAGACTGGCACGCAGATTATGTCGCTGGTCTCGCCGGAAATCTGGGTTGTGGCCAATTTCAAGGAAACGCAGCTCACTCGTATGCGGCCCGGCCAGAAAGTCCATGTCAGCATCGATGCCTATCCGTGGCTGAATCTGAAAGGCCATGTCGACAGCATCCAGCAGGGATCAGGCTCCCGCTTCACGGCCTTCCCGGCGGAGAACGCGACCGGCAATTTCGTGAAAATCGTGCAGCGTGTGCCGGTCAAGATCCGCATTGACCGTGGGATTGACCCATCCTTGCCAATTCCGCTTGGTCTGTCGGTAGAGCCGGTGGTGGATCTGTCCAGCACGCCGGAGAACAGCCAGCCCTTGCCCGAGAAAGCCCGTCCGGTCGGTCATATCCCGCCGGGCAATGCTGCTCCGGTGACGGCCCCCGTCAAGGTGCCGGAAGCACCATGAGCGGGGCGGCTGTAGCGGATCAGGCCGCAGGCTGGAAACCGCGTGCCAATCCGTGGCTGATTGCTATCGCCGTGACTTTGGCAGCGTTCATGGAGGTTCTGGATACCACCATCGTCAATGTCGCCCTGCCGCATATTGCCGGGGCGATGTCGGCCTCCAACGATGAAAGCACGTGGACGCTGACCTCCTACCTTGTGGCGAACAGCATCGTGTTGCCGATTTCAGGGTGGTTTGCGCGCATCATCGGGCGCAAACGATATTTCCTGATCTGCATTGCCATGTTCACGTTGGCGAGTTTTTTATGCGGTATTGCCGGGTCTCTGTGGCAGTTGATCCTGTTCCGGCTGATTCAGGGATTTTTTGGCGGTGGCCTTCAGCCCAGTCAGCAATCCATCGTGCTCGACACGTTTGAGCCTGCCAAACGCGGAGCGGCATTCGGTGTGGTGGCCATTGCAACCGTTCTGGCCCCTGTCATGGGGCCGACCGTTGGCGGGTGGTTGACGGATAATTTCTCCTGGCAATGGATTTTCCTGATTAACGTGCCGGTCGGCATTTTTACCTTCTTCGCTGTTGCGGCGCTGGTTGAAGATCCTCCCTGGCTGGAACGTGAACAGAAAGGAGAACGCAGCGTTGATTATATCGGTCTGTCGCTGATCACGATCGGCTTCGGCTGCCTGCAGGTGGTGATGGATCGTGGGGAGGATCTCGACTGGTTCGGATCCGGGTTCATCCGGCTTTTTTCCTTGCTGGCTTTTCTCGGGCTGGTGGGGGCGGTGTTCTGGCTGCTGCATGCCAAAAACCCGGTGGTAAATATCCGGGTGATGGCGGACCGGAATTTCGCGATCGGCTGTCTGACCATCTTCCTGATGGCGATGGTGCTGTATTCCAGTGCCGTGCTGCTGCCGCAGCTGGTGCAGACCAGGCTCGGTTATACGGCCACATGGGCCGGTCTGATGCTGATGCCGGGGGCGCTGGTGGTGCCTGTCCTGATCCCGTTTGTCGGGCGGATCATGAAATATGTGCAGACGCGCTTCGTCATCATGCTGGGCTTTGCCCTGCTGGGTCTGGCGTTGGTTTATTCGCATCATATCGCGCCGGACATCGATTTCCGGACGCTGATGATGATGCGGGCAGCCCAGACAGTCGGTCTGGCTTTCCTGTTCGTACCGATCAGTACTGTGACCTATATCACCCTGCCGAAAGAGCAGAATGCGGATGGCGCCGCATTGTTCACCATGTTCCGCAATCTCGCAGGCTCGATCGGTATTTCTGCCGCAACGGCGCTGGTGACGGAGCGTAGCCAGGTGCGGATGGCGCATCTTCAGCCGCATATGACGCCGCTGGAGCAGCCTTATGTCGACTATCTTCAGCATGTGCAGCAGGGGCTGGTGAATCTCGGCACCAATGCGGGGGAGGCAATGCAGCAGGCCGCCGGTATTGCCTATCAGACTCTTCAGCAGCAGGCGGCGATTCTGGCGTATATGGACATTTTCGGCATGACCGCGATCCTGTCCTTCGCGACTATTCCGGTATGTTTCCTGTTCTCTTCCACCAAGGGCAGTGGTGGTATGCCGGGACATTGAAGCGGGAAAGAAAAGGGCGGGGGATGATCCTCCGCCTTTTCTATTTGATCAGGGCCAGCGGACTTCCGGCGGCATACTCATCAGGATCGCCTCGGTATTTCCACCGGTGCGCAGGCCGAACAGCGTGCCGCGATCATGCAGCAGGTTGAACTCCACATAGCGGCCTCGTCTGACCAGCTGGTGATGGCGCTCGGCCTCGGTCCACGGGCGCTCCATCCGGCGACGCACGATGGCGGGATAGACATTCAGAAACGCTTCGCCGACATCGCGGGTGAAGTGGAAGTCTTCCTCGGCATTACCGGTGTTGTGGTGATCGAAGAAAATACCGCCTACACCACGCGGCTCGCCCCGATGCGGCAGGAAGAAATATTCGTCGCACCATTGCTTGAATTTCGGATACAGCGCTGGGTCATGCGTATCGCAGGCAGCGCGATAGGAAGCGTGGAAGCTTTCCCGATCTTCCGCCGTTTCCGGTGTGTCCAAAAACATCGGCGTCAGATCGCCGCCACCGCCGAACCAGCCTTTGGTCGTTACCAGCATGCGGGTGTTCATGTGCACTGCCGGCACATGGGGGCTTCGCATATGCGCCACCAGACTGATCCCGCTGGCCCAGAAACGCGGATCATTCTCTGCACCCGGAATCTGTCGTCGGAAATCCTCGCTGAACTCCCCCCAGACGGTGGAGACGTTCACACCGACTTTCTCAAACACGCGGCCGCGCATGACGCTCATCACCCCCCCGCCACCGGGGCTGCCATCAGGGGTAGGCCGGTCCCAGGGCTGCCGCTCGAACCGGCCCGGCGTCAGATCGCCGAACGGGGCGGAGGTGGGCAAGTCATCCTCGATGGCTTCAAACGCGGCGCAGATGCGGTCGCGCAGGGATTCGAACCAGAGCCTTGCCGCCGATTTCAGATGTTCGTGGGGGGGGACTGTAACGGTATCGGTCATACTGGCAGCGTCCTCATATGCTCTGGATAATAGACATCCGGCCTTCTTGCTCCCAAAGGGGTCGCATGGCGAAGGGCCGGCGGCAAGACGGTAGAATCACCTATGAAGGAGGAACTTTGCCTCGATCCTGAGCCACCACCCCCTGTCAGCAGGAGAGAATTTTTGTCATGTGCGGTTGATTCCGGCCGCCTTTGACCCCTAACACGAGGCGCGCCGTGGCGGATACGCCCGGCATTACATCCTGCGGGACGGGAGGCGTTATCATGGCAGAGCGTATTCAGCCGGTTATCGGCATCATCGGTGGCTCCGGGCTGTATGACATTGACGGTCTGGAGAACAAGGAGTGGCGCCGTGTGGAGACCCCCTGGGGGCTGCCTTCGGATGATCTTCTGTTCGGCACTCTGGATGGCGTGCAATGCGTGTTCCTGCCCCGTCATGGCCGCGGGCATCGCCTCTCGCCGAGCCATCTGAACTACCGCGCCAATATAGATGCGATGAAGCGCGCCGGCTGCACCGATATTCTGTCTCTGTCCGCTGTCGGCAGCCTGAAGAAAAAGCTGCCGCCCGGACATTTCGTGATCGTCGATCAGTTCATTGATCGCAGCTTTGCCCGTGAAAAAAGCTTTTTCGGTGATGGCTGCGTGGCCCATGTCTCTGTGGCTGATCCGGTCTGCCCGCGTATCGGCGATGTGGTGGAGCAGGCAGCAAAGCGCCTGTCGCTGCCTTATGCGCGGGGTGGCACCTATCTGGTCATGGAGGGGCCGCAATTCTCCACGCGGGCAGAGAGCGAGCTGTATCGGTCCTGGGGATGCAGCGTGATCGGCATGACCAACATGCCGGAAGCCAAACTCGCCCGTGAGGCGGAGATGTGTTACGCCACTGTCGCGATGGTGACCGATTATGATTGCTGGCATGAGGATCATGATCATGTCACGGTCGATGCGGTGATCCGTGTTCTGCGCGGCAATGCCGAAAAGGCGCGTGCGCTGGTGCAGGCGGTGGTGCCGGCGCTGGGGCAGGAGCGTGGCCCGTGTGAAGCCGGATGTGATCGTGCGCTGGATTTCGCGATCACCACTCCTGAAGATCATCGCGATCCTGCCCTGATGGCAAAGCTGGATGCCGTCGCGGGTCGCGTGCTCCGCGCTGCCTGAGCGCAAGGCCGATCGAAAAAATGGAAAAGGCCGGGGTGTATGCCCGGCCTTTTTTGTATGAAAATTACTTGCTGGCAGGTAGCGTTCTGGAGGTGCTTCCTGTTTCGTCATTGCTACCCTGTTTCAGGGAAGCCAGAGCAGCACGAAGCAGGGCCGGATTATCGGTCAGAGCTTTTTTCACCATCTTGTTGATAGTGGCCTGATCGGGAGTGGCGGTATTCCGTCGTGCATTTTGCGCGTTCACGCTCTTCAGAATGTCTTCCTTGATGCTGGCTGCAAAATGCGAGACCTCTGAGTTCATGGCAGATCGAGGATCAACCATGTCCTGACTCATACTGCGGTGCTCACTGTTCAATGTTTCCATTTGGTGAGAAAGGCTGGAAATTTCATTATGCAGACTGTCGTAATTGGAAGACACCTCTCTCCTCAGATTGGAAATGGACTCAGATGTCTGATGGGACAGATCATCAACGCTCCGTTGGACAGATGCCAGATCACTATGGCTGACGGTGTCCTCTGCCCGCGCTATGCCCGGCAGGATGGGGAGCAATGAAAATGCTGCAGCTGCAAATGCCGCGAGACTGCGTGACGATATACGCATGGGTCATCCTGTTGAAAACGAAACGATGTGTTGTGCCTTCGTTTCATTTCGCCAGTATGCTTCCTCTTGCGGCAAAAACATGTCGGAGACAGGGCGCGTTCATGGCAACCCATCTATGATGCCGATGGCACCGCGCTGTTCGGAAAATGAACGGGCGCAGTGCCAGTGCGGCAATCAGTCAGGCCGTCAGATCCGGCCCATCAGCAGCAGGATAATGACGATCAGCAGCACCAGACCCAGTCCTCCGGAAGGGAAATAACCCCAGCCGGAGCTGTAGCCCCATGTCGGCAGCGCACCGACGAGAAGCAGGATCAGGATGATGAGGAGAATGGTGCTCATGGCGCGTATGTTCTTCCTTTTGCAGCCTGTTGGATCGTAATGACGACCGGATGTTGTTACGAGGATCCGTCATGCCTCAACGTAATGCCGCCATTTTCGTTGCGTGGCCGAAGTGCCACCGGCCATGAAATCGGTCAGAAATTTGGGGCATGTGGGAAAAATGAGGCCGGATATGGCTGAGATCATCAATTTACGGACTGTTCGCAAACGTATGATGAAGGACCAGAAAGCCGGGGAGGCCGCTCGCCGCCGTATTCTGTTCGGACGCACGGCTGCGGAAAAGTCCCGCGATACGCAGCAGCAGGCGCGTCGTCAGGCCCTGCTGGATGGGGCAAGGCTGGAGTGCGATCCGCAAGAGAAGGACGAGGATGGCGAATAACCCGCCCTGTCCTGATCACCCGCCCAGTCCTGATCAATCGACGTTGGGTATTTCAGCGCAGACATCGACCCATTCCGCATTGGTCAGGAAGGCCAGTTGTTCCGGCGCGATCCGTACCGCGCTGTTGGGGGAGCCTGCCGCAGGCAGAACCTCTGCAAAGCCAAGAAGAGAGCGGTCACAATACACCGGCAGAGGCTGACTCAATCCAAAAGGACAGACACCACCGACCGGATGACCGGTCACCGGCTCCACGTCTTCCAACGGCAGCATATGCGGCTTACCGCCAAAGCGGATGCGTATCTTGCGGTTATCCAGCCGCGCATTGCCGCGTGCAACCAGGATAACGGCCTGTTCTCCTACCCGGAATGCCAATGTTTTGGCGATCTGGCCTGGTTCCACACCGAAGGCCGCGGCAGCTTGTGCAACAGTCGCGGTACTGTCCGGCATTTCCAGAATCTCAATGTCGGGGGCTTGCGCCGCCAGAAAAGCACGGACGCTGGCGAGGCTCATGATCACCCGTTGTCTGGAATGTGGTGATGCCGGTAATCGTCCAGCAGATCGCCCAGCGTCTGCTCCAACGCAATGCGAGGCACCCAACCCAGCACGGAGCGCGCCAGCGTGGCATTGCCTTCCGCACGGGGAATATCGGCGGGGCGGAGTCTGGACGGGTCTGTTCCGGTGCGGATAGAAACCCGGCTCAGGCTCAGCAGTCGCTCCAGCAGATCACCAATCCGGTAGGAGGTGCCGGAAGCGATATTGAAAATCGGCGCGTGTTTGCTGCCGGGGGGAACCAGTCGGTCGGCATGGGTCAGCATGTGGACATAGGCCGCGCAGACATCGCGGACATCCAGAAAATCCCGCCAGCTATCCAGATTGCCGACGGAAATTACCGGAGGGCGCCGGCCGGCCTCAATGGCTGCAATCTGGGCGGCAAAGGCCGGCAGGACGAAATCCTCGCTTTGACCGGGGCCGGTATGGTTGAAAGGGCGGGCACGGATGACCCGCAGCCCTTCACCGGCCAGCGCACCCAGTGCCAGATCGGCAGCGGCCTTGGTCGCGCCATACAGGTTCATCGGCGCAGGAGTGGCGCTTTCATCGAGCGGAATACCGCTGCGGAACGAGGCTCCATACAGATCCGCGGTCGAGACATACAGCAGCACGCAGCCCGGCACATGCTTCAGGATCGCATTGGCCAGCCCCAGTGAGCCATGGAGATTGACCTTCCATGCGGCATCCGGGTTCTGCCGGACGATCATAGGTGCGGCAATGGCAGCGAGATGGATGCAGGCATCCGGCTGAAAAGCGGCGATGCGTTCCTCCAGCGCGACGGTATCGGTGATGTCGAAGCCGTCAGACAGACGTGGAGCATCGAACACGGCCTGCGAGAAAGACTGCCGCATGATCGGCAGCAGATGCGTCCCGACAAACCCCCCGGAGCCAGTGACCAGAATCCGGGCAAAGCTGTCGGCCTGTATTCCCGTCACGGAGGTCAAACCCATCCCTGCCCAAACCGTGCAAAGGATGCTGCCAGCGTAGCATAAACCGGACGTTTGAATTCGGGCGCAAGGGCGGGAAGCTCTTCCAGCCTTGCCCAGCGCCAGGCGTCGAATTCGATATGCGGGTCGGCATCCAGACGAATATCAGCCTCCGTGCCGAGGAAGCGCAGCGCGTACCAGCGTTGCCGCTGCCCACGAAACCGCCCGCCCAGCGCACGACCGAGCAGGTGATCAGGCAGATCATAAGCGATCCAGTCCGGATGCTCGCCGACGATTTCGGCGTGATCGGTGCCGATTTCTTCCTTTAATTCCCGCAATACGGCTGTGTGTGGATCCTCACCGGGATCAATGCCCCCTTGCGGCATCTGCCACACTGTTTCCGAGACATGGGCCAGATCGGCACGTCGTGCGACCAGCACGCGCCCGTCCGGCGCGAACAGAGCCGCGCCGACATTGGGGCGATAGGGGAGGCTCTCCCGCAAGGCAGAGAGTGCTTCCGGCGAGGTTTTCGTCATGACCGGCGCAGGCTCCTTCAGTTCGCCTTGCCGGATTTGGCGTCGACCGCATTGGAATCGCTGCTCTGGCCAGCTTTCTGTTGGGCCATCGCCTTCACCACCTCAATGGCTTCATGCAGCTGGAAATCTGTATCCGGCTTGGCGGGATCGAATTTCGGCCAGTTTTCCGGCGGCAGGGTCGGCACATTATGCACCATCGCGGGCATATCGGTGCGTGGCGCGGCCTTGTCGGTGGTGCCGCCACTATTGGTGATGGCGTGGTTCAGATCGGCCTCACGGTCGGGCAGGAAATGAGGTTCCTCGGTCCGGGTGAAAGCCACCGGCACGTCTGGCTGGATACCCAGACCCTGAATGGAGCGCCCGGACGGCGTGTAGTAACGCGCGGTGGTCAGGCGCATCGCCCCGTTGCCCGGCAGAGGAATCACGGTCTGCACGGATCCTTTGCCGAAGGTACGGGTACCGAGGATGATGGCGCGGTGATGGTCCTGCAACGCACCGCTGACGATCTCGCTGGCGGAGGCGGAACCTCCATTGGTCAGCACCACCACCGGCAGACCGCCCGTAATGTCGCCTTCCTTGGCATTCCAGCGATTACTGTCTTCCGTATGACGGGCGCGGGTGGAGACGATCTCACCATGGTTCAGGAAATCGTCGGAGACCGCGACCGCCTGATCCAGCAGACCGCCCGGATTGTTGCGCAGATCGAGGATGACGCCGCGCAGTTTGCCGCCTGCCTGCTTCTGGAGCTTGGTGAAGGCGGCACGCAGCGCTGGGTCGCTCTGCTCATTGAACTGGGTCAGCCGAATATAGGCGATGTTGCCTGCCTCCAGACGGTCTTTCACCACCTGAATATGGATGACTTCCCGCGTCAGGGTCACGTTGATGGGCTTGTCGACATTGGCGCGCTTGATGGTCAGCTTGATGCTGCTGCCCGGAGCACCACGCATTTTATCGACTGCCTCGTTCAGGGTCAGGCCCTGTACTGAATGGCCGTCAATGGTCAGGATCAGATCGCCTGCCTTGATTCCGGCGCGGCTGGCGGGGGTATCGTCGATCGGGCTGATGACTTTGACGAAGCCGTTATCCTGCGTCACTTCCAGCCCAAGCCCGCCGAATTCTCCATGCGTCTGGACCTGCATGTCACGGAATGCCTTGGCATTCATGTAGGAGCTGTGCGGATCGAGGCCGGTCAGCATGCCGTTGATGGCATTCTCGATCAGATCCTTGTCCTTGACCGGCTCCACATACTCGGCCCGGATGCGCTCGAACACATCGCCGAACAGGGTCAGCAGGCGATAGGTGTCACTGCTGTCGCTTTCTTCCGCGAAGGCGGATGCGATGCCGGCATGCCGGCCAATGAGTGTCGATGCGGGCCCTGCACCGACGCCAGCAAGGAAGGCAGCGCCGATCATCAGGCCGGTGCGGAATTTCATGTCCGTGTTTCCTCTGGGCCACCCCTGTTCCGGGTCAGCCGTGATTCAGTCAGTCTCTGTGTGACAGCTTGCCGCGTCATCAGCGCCCTCGCAACCATGGGCGAGGGTCTATTGCCGAACCTTCATGTCTCAACTCCACATAAAGTTGGGGCCGGGCGGCTGCGGAGGAGGCTGGATCCCATCCTGCCATCTGCCCGATCGGCTCCCCCGGCGCCACATGCCGCCCCACGCTGGCATCCAGTTTTTCCATGCCCGCCAACACGAAATGATAGCGCCGCCCGCAATCCAGAATGACCAGCTGGCCATAGCTGCGGAACGGACCGGCAAAGACGATCCGCCCCTCACAGGGGGCCAGCACCCGGGCTTGCGGTGCGGTGCTGAATGTCATGCCGGAAGCGCTGCCGCCAGCCTCTGACGGGGCACCGAAGGCACGCACCAGCGTACCTGCCACCGGCATGCCGCCGGTTGCTGATCGACCGGAAGGAGGAGGGGAGGCAGGCTGTTCGCTTAAGCCTGGCCCTGCTGGTGCGGCGATTTCGGCTTCTTTCTGACGTGCCTGATCGGCGGCTTCCTGCTGTCTGGCCTTTTCGGCGCGTCTTGCTTCGGCGGCTGCCTTCGCTTCCTCCTGCCTGCGGGCTTCTTCCAGCCGGGCAATGACATCCCGCAGCGAATCGGCTTTCTGTGCCGAGGCTGCCGCCTGTTGTGCGGCCTCGGCGGCGGCATTGCGGGCGGAGCGGATTTCGGATCGGATAACCGTCAGTTTTTCATCCAGAGTGTGGGCCTCGGTTTTCTGCCGCGCCTGAGCCTCGGCCAAGGTGGACGCTTCTTTCCGGATGGAAGCGGCGAGTGCATCCACTTTGGCCCGTTCGGCACGCAGGGCCTGGGCGCTTTGTTCCAGCTGGCGGCTCAGCCCCTGTAATACCAACAAACCGCGGAGGGCGCGTTCGGGGGGGTCCGGCACTGCCAGCAAGGTCTCCGCCGGATACAGCGACAACCGTTCGATCAGCGGCAGCATCGGGGCGAGATCGGCGGCTCGGGCGGCAAGGGTTTTTTCTGCCTCCTGTCGCTGCCGGGCCAGATCGGCCATACGATCCGCGATGGCGGCGACGGCTTCGTCAGCCTCACGGAGGTGTATGGCGGCAGCGGCGCGGGCCTCTGCGATTTTGGCCTCCTGCTGCGCGGCGATGGCGGCTTCCTGCTCGGCGCGTTTGCGGGCGGCTTCCTGCCTGGCGCGCTCATGCTCAGCACGGTTGAGCGCTGCCTGGGCTTGCGCCGGGCTGGCCGGGGAGGTGGCAGCGGGGGTGCCAGAGGGCGTGGCTGTATAGGCAGGGGACCGCCGTTTGGCCGCCAGAGCCTGTCCATACGGCATCATGGCGATTGTGCAGGCCGTCACCAGGGCGGGCAGGATACCAGACCACTTCTGGTGCCACCCCGCCCGGCAAAAGGCGAGGGCAGTGGCTGATTCTTTCCGAGCCTGCGTCAAGCCAGAAGAGACTGGCCCGTCATCTCGGGCGGCTGCGGCAGTTGCATCAGGTCCAGCAGGGTGGGTGCAATATCGGCCAGCTTGCCGCTGGTCAGGCGTCGCGTACCGATGGGTGCCGAGGAATCATACAGCAAAGCGGGCACAAGATTGGTGGTGTGTGCCGTGTGCGGGCCGCCTGTATCAGGGTCACGCATCAATTCGCAATTGCCATGATCGGCGGTTACGAACAAGGCGCCTCCGACCGCCGTGATGGCGTCCACGATTCGGCCAAGCCCGGCATCCACCGTTTCCACAGCGCGGATCGCGGCTTCCAGACTGCCGGTGTGGCCGACCATGTCCGGATTGGCGAAATTCAGCACGATCAGATCGTACTGCCCGCTGCCGATGGCGATGACGGCTTTTTCGGTCAGCTCTGGAGCCGACATTTCCGGCTTCAGATCATAGGTCGCAACTTTGGGGGAGGGGACCATGATCCGGTCCTCGTTCTCCAGCACTTCTTCCTCGCCGCCATTGAGGAAGTAGGTGACATGCGGGTATTTCTCGGTCTCTGCCATACGCAGTTGCCGCTTGCCCGCTGCCGAGACGACATGACCCAGCAGATTGGTCATTTCCTGAAATGGAAACAGTGTCTGCATCAGGGATTCCAGCTCGGTGCTGTAGCGTGTCATGCCGAGCGCGCCGGAGAAATGCAGGAAGCGAGGCCGCTCAAAGCCCTGAAATGCCGGGTCGAGCAGTGCGGTCAACAATTCCCGCACCCGGTCGGAACGAAAATTGAAGCAGAGCAAGCCATCGCCGTCTTTCATTCCAGTATAGTCACCGAATACGGCAGGCCGGATGAATTCGTCGGAGAATTCGCGGGCATAGGCGTCGGTAATGGCGTCACACGGATCGCTGTAACGCTCGCCTTCGGCATCCACCATCATCCGGTAGGCTTTTTCGACCCGGTCCCAGCGATTGTCGCGATCCATGGCGTAAAATCGTCCGCACAGCGTGGCCAGGGTGGCGCCTTCCGGCAGGGCGGGCAGAAATTTGGTCAGAAAGCGCCGGGCCGATGCGGGTGGCGTGTCGCGCCCGTCCGTAAAGGCATGAACGGCCACGCGAATGCCGGCCCGTGTCAGAATCTGCGCCAGAGCGGCTCCGTGATCCTGATGCGCGTGCACACCACCATCGGAGACGAGGCCAAACAGATGGCAGGTGCCCCCTGATTGACGCAGGGCCGTGATGAAATCGCGCAGGGCGGGCAGATCGTTGACGCTGCCATCCTGCAGCGCGGCATCAATCCTCGGCAGTTCCTGCATCACCACCCGGCCTGCGCCGATATTCATGTGCCCGACTTCGGAATTGCCCATCTGCCCATCAGGCAGACCGACATCAAGGCCGGATGTACGCAGGAACGTGGTCGGTGCACTGTTCCACAGTCGATCAAACGCGGGAGTACGGGCAAGCCTGATCGCATTGTCATTCCGCTCTTCACGCCAGCCCCACCCGTCGAGAATGACGAGCATGACAGGTCTGGGCGGCGGCGATGCTGACATCGGTTCGGTCTCCGGCTCTGCAGGAGGGGTAGCGGAGGCAGGCTGTCGCTTCAAGGGCAGCCAGTATCAATATCGGGCGTATTGATCAGCCAGGCACCGTCATTATCCGGATGGCCGCCCTGTGCGATGGTAGGGGTGATTGGTGGCGATAGCCTGCGCCCGGTAGAGCTGTTCCGCCAACAGAGGACGGACCAGCAGATGAGGCCAGGTCATCGGCCCGAGTGACAGCACATGATCGGCCCGATCCAGCACCGGCTGCTCCAGACCTTCCGCCCCGCCGATCATGAAGCAGACCGGCAGAGGCTGTTCCCGCCAGCGCCGGGCGAGTGCGGCCAAAGCCTCACTGTCATGGGCGCGTCCGCCCAGATCCATGGCGACCACAATGCAGGCGGGGGGAAGTGCCGCCAGCAGGGCGGATGTTTCCCGCCGGCGGATTTCAGCGGTGCTGCCGCGCGCTTCCGCAATTTCCGTTACGGTCAGGGCCGGGCGCAATCGTGCGGCGTAACGCTGGAACAGCGCTTCTTCCTCGCTGCCTCGCATGCGTCCGACCGCAATGATCCGCCAGGGCGCTGTCATGGCACCATGCGCCGCTGGTCAGGGATGGGAGGATGCCGGATCAGGCATCGCTCTCTGCATCATCCAGTTCCGCGCTCCACATTTTTTCAAGCCGGTACAAAGCGCGCGCCTCCGGCTTGAACAGATGCACCACGATGTCGCCGGCGTCGATCAGCACCCAGTCGGAGCCGCCCGCACCTTCGACCGGTACGCGCCCGACTCCGGCGTCGCGCAGCTTCTGTTGCAGATGCATGGCCATGGCGGAGATCTGACGATCCGCCAGCCCGGTGGCGATGATCATACGATCCGTGAAGGCGGCGCGTCCGGAGAGGTCGAGGGTAATAATGTCCTCGGCCTTGTCGTCCTCCAGACTTTCGATGATCACGGCCTGGATGGCGTCCAGTCTTTCCCTGGCCGCAACGGCCTGATCCTGTGCTTCCGGCGCTTTCGCGCCAATGGCACGGGGGCCGGCGGCAGCCGCTTTTTTGCGGGGGGAACCGGGGCTGACCGCCATGTTCGGGGCCGTCACCGGGCGGGGGCTGGTGCGGCGGCTCTTGGATGATTCGGTACCATCCGTGATTGGCTTGCGGGCGATGGTCTTGGACTCCGGGCTGGTGACGCTGTTTATTGGATGGTCTCTACCAGAACTGCGCGGCCTCGGCCATTGACGCACTCGAATGGGGCCTATCCGCTTTCCGCCGGGCCGCTTTCCGCCCGCGCTGTCGATGGCAGGCCGGTAAAGGGGTGGTTGAAGCCCGCCCGGATCTGGGTGGCGGAGAGCGGACTTTGCGGCAGACGCAGCATCATCCAGGTCGGGGGTGGCAGATCGGCCAGCAACGGGGCCTCCCGCTCTGGACGCCGATAGCGGCGCAGGATGCTGGCCGCTTGTCCGGACAAGGCGCGTGCGGTGTAGCCTGGGCGAGGATGAACGGCGAAGGGCCAGTCGGCGGCAATCCCACGCCAGTCCCGCCAGCGCGGGAACCCGGTCAGATTATCTGCGCCCATCAGCCAGACAAAGCGGGCGCATGGAAACAGGGTGCGCAATCTGGCAAGTGTATCGGCGGTGTAGCGTGTGCCGAGACGGCTTTCGATGGTTGTGGCAATGATATGGCGTCCATCAGCAATGGCCCGGGCAGAAGCAAGCCGGGCCGCCAGCGGTGCCATATCCTCCCCGGATTTGAGCGGATTGCCGGGGGAGACCATCAGCCACACCTGATGCAGCCGTAGCTTCTGCCGGAAATGCCGGGCAATCAGCGCATGTCCGGCATGGGCTGGATTGAACGATCCACCGAGCAACCCGATCCGTATGCGCCGACGATCCCCGAATCTTGGTAATGGATCGGTCACGGGTGTGGAAGAAAAATGCGGCAAGGATCAGGGTCTGATCTGGCCGTTACCAAGCACCAGATATCGGTAGGTGGTCAGCTGCTCCGGCCCGACCGGGCCGCGTGCATGGATACGTCCGGTGGCAATCCCGATTTCGGCCCCGAACCCGAATTCTCCACCATCGCAGAACTGGGTGGAGGCATTCCACATTGCCACTGCTGATTGCACACGGGACAGGAAATACTCTGCTACTGCCTCATCTTCGGTGATGATGGCTTCAGTATGTTCGCTGCCATGGCGGGTGATGTGAGCCAGGGCGGCGTCAATTCCATCCACGACCTTGATGGACAGAATGGCATCCAGCCATTCCGTATCGAAATCCGCATCACTGGCAGAAGGTAAACCCGGCATAATCGCGCGGGCAGCGTCATCCGCGCGGAAAGTGCAGCCGAGGGCTGACAGATCCTCGACCAGAATCGGCAGTAGAGATCCCGCAATAGCCGCGTCAATCAGAAGGGTTTCGGTCGCACCGCAGATTCCGGTGCGTCGCATTTTTGCATTTGCCAGTATAGAACGGGCTTTTTCAGGATCGGCTGCCTTATGGATATAGGTGTGACACAGCCCTTCCGCATGCGCCAGCACGGGAACTCTGGCCTCTTTTTGCACACGCTCAACCAGCGATTTGCCGCCGCGTGGAATAATGAGGTCCAGCACCTGATTGCCTGCCAGCATCGCCGCGACATAAGCACGGTCAGTGTCGGGAGCGATTTGCACCGCCTCTTCCGGTAATCCCGCCTTGCGCAGGCCAGCCTGCATCGCTGCATGAATGGCGCGCGCGCTATGCTGACTTTCCGATCCGCCGCGCAGCAGCACAGCATTGCCGGATTTAATGGCAATGCCTGCCGCATCCGCCCCGACATTCGGACGGCTTTCGTAAATCATACCGATCACGCCGATCGGCGCAGCAATGCGACGGATACGCAGCCCGTTCGGGCGTTCCCATTCCGACAACACGCGGGAGAGCGGGTCAGGAAGATCGGCAATCTGCTCCAGCCCGTCAGCCATAGCGGCAACGCGCGATCTGGTCAGGGTTAAACGGTCCTTGAAAGCAGCGCTGGCATTGGAGCGTTCAAGGTCGATGGCATTGGCAGCCAGGATGGCGGCTTCATCATCGCGCAGAGCAGAAGCCGCCTGACGCAAGGCGTTCTGCCTGACCTCATGTGGGACCCGGGCCAGCACGGAAGAAGCCATGCGTGCAGAGCGGCCTGCTTGTGCGATCCATTGCTGTGCTGTTTCCGATACGCCATCAAGCATTGCTTCAAGTCCCGTTATGCAACGACTGGTTGTATTCAGCTCATTTTTTTGTTCGGTTGCAAGAATGCACAGCAAAACAATGCGAGGATTTAATTAGCGCTCGGGCCGGAAAACAACCATGCTGTCTGATCAGAAGACACAGGCTGTCACCGTATCGTTCATGATACTGCGAACAAGCCTGACAAACGGAGGCGCTGATGGCCATGCATACAAAAAGTCTGGATGAAGAGCATGTTTATGAAACGGCACTCTATACCCTCCGCAATGTCGAAAAGCTGCTTGCATTTCTTCCCGTGCCTTTGACACGAGAGCTGATACAGGCGGCCTTGATGGCGTTGAAGGAGGAATGTGTCGTGGAATCGAAGGAGATCGTGGAATATCACTGACAATTGATCTGATCATATCAGAACAAGATCGTCCCGATGGACCAACTCGTCCCGGCCACGCCAGCCGAGGATGGATTCGATATCTTCCGAGCGTCGTCCGACAATTCGGGAGGCGTCCCTGCTGGCATAAGCGGAGAGGCCCCGTGCCAGCACAGTACCATCCAGCCCTTGTACCAGTACAGGATCGCCGCGCTCAAATCGGCCATCGACAGAAACGACTCCGGCCGGAAGCAGGGAGCCACCCCGCAGGAGTGCGCGGCGGGCACCGTCATCAACTGTCAGTGTCCCCATGGGTTGCAAGCTGCCGGCAATCCAGCGTTTGCGGGCCGTGCGTCCCTCTGGCAGTGGCAGGAACCATGTGCAGCGCGCGCCTTCCGCCAGTGCACGGAGCGGATGATCGGTATGCCCCAGCGCAATCGCCATGGCGCATCCGGCCCCGGTTGCAATGCGGGCCGCGGTCAGCTTGGTTCGCATGCCGCCGCTGGAATAACCGGGGGGAGGCTCTCCGCCCATGGCCTCGATCTCCGGTGTGATGGCCCGAACCACCGGCAGATGGCTGGCCTCCGGATCACGCCGTGGATCGGCCGTATAAAGCCCGTCTATGTCCGACAGCAGGACCAATTGATCAGCCTGGACCATTTCGGCCACGCGGGCGGCCAGACGGTCATTGTCACCAAAGCGGATTTCCGCTGTGGCCACGCTGTCATTCTCGTTGATGACCGGCACACACCCCATGCCCAGCAGGGCCGACAGCGTGGCGCGGGCATTGAGGTAACGGCGGCGATCCTCGGTATCGCCAAGCGTCAGCAGCAGCTGGGCGGCGGTCATGCCCTCCGCGGAGAGCGCCTCGCTCCATGCCTGTGCCAGACGGATCTGGCCGACCGAAGCAGCCGCCTGTTTTTCCTCCAGACGCAGCCGGGGCTGAGTGAGTTTCAGCGCCTGTCGCGCCAGCGCTATGGCTCCGGATGAGACCACGATGACCTGCACACCCTGCCGGCGCAGCATGGCAATATCCGCAGCGACCCCCCGCAGCCACTCGATGCGGGGAGTGGCGGCCTTGCTATCCACCACCAGAGCACTGCCCAGCTTGATGACCAGACGGCGCGCAGTGGTCAGCCGGGGCAGGGCTTCATCCTGCTCATGACCGCTCATGCGGAGGTGCCGGACAGGGCTTTCCTACGCTCTTCCCTCGACTGTGCAACATAGGTCATAACCTGTCGCAGCAGGGGCTGTACGCCTTCCCCTGTCACGCCAGAGATAACGGTCACGGTCTGTCCGCTGGCTTTGGCAAGGGCAGAGCGGCGGGCAGAGGCTTCACGCGGGGTCATGCCGTCGCATTTATTCAGGACGATGATTTCCGGCTTTTCGGTCAGGCCGCCACCATAGCCTTCCATTTCTTCCCGCACGGTGCGCCATGCCTTGACCACATCCCCCGCAGCGCCATCGATCAGATGGATCAGCACGGCGCAACGTTCTACATGGCCCAGAAAGCGGTCGCCCAGCCCGGCTCCTTCATGGGCGCCCTCGATCAGACCGGGAATATCGGCCAGCACGAATTCTTCCTGAAGCGACAGCCGCACCACGCCAAGCTGAGGATGCAGGGTGGTGAACGGATAATCGGCGATTTTCGGTCTGGCGGCGGAGACAACAGACAGGAAGGTGGATTTGCCGGCATTGGGCAGTCCGACCAGCCCGGCATCGGCGATCAGTTTCAGCCGCAGCCAGACCCAGCGTTCCTCGCCCGGCCAGCCTTTATCGGCGCGACGAGGGGCGCGGTTGGTGGAGGATTTGAAATGGGCATTGCCATGCCCTCCATCCCCGCCCCGGCACAGGGTGATGCGCTTGCCAGGCACATCCAGATCGGCGATCAGCGTTTCCCGGTCATCTTCCAGAATCTGGGTTCCGACCGGTACCTTGATCAGCACATCCGGGGCGGCGGCGCCGGTCCGGTCGGAGCCAGCCCCGTTGCCGCCTTTCGGTGCACGAAAATGCTGGGTGTAGCGGAAGTCGATCAGCGTATTCAGATTGGCCACGGCCTCGACGATAATGTCGCCGCCACGGCCGCCATTGCCGCCATCAGGGCCCCCGAACTCGATATATTTCTCGCGCCGGAAGGCAATGACGCCGTCACCGCCATCACCTGATTTGACGTAGATTTTGGCCTGATCGAGAAATTTCATCGGTGTGCGGCTCGTCTGCCAAAGGGGAAGATAAGGGGGGCTGCCAGGCATGGTTCCGGAAGGGCCATACGAGGCGACGCAAAAAGGGGCCAGCTTGCGCCGGCCCCTTTGATCTGCTTCCCCCTGACCAGATGGCCGTGGAGGGAGGGCGGCGCTTTACTCGGCAGCGATCGCCAGCGGGGTCACCGCAACCTGCACGCGGCCTTCGGCGCGGCGCAGGAACTTCACATGCCCGTCGGTCAGCGCGAACAGGGTATGGTCACGACCAACGCCGACATTCGGGCCAGCCTGAACCTTCGTGCCGCGCTGTCGGACGATGATATTACCGGCAACGACGCTTTCGCCGCCGAACTTCTTGACACCCAGGCGACGACCTTCCGTATCGCGCCCGTTGCGGGATGAACCGCCTGCCTTTTTATGTGCCATGGATCAAACCTCCTCAGGCCGCGACGATATCGCCGACGCGCAGCACGGTGACGTGCTGGCGATGGCCATTCTTGCGGCGGCTGTTCTGCCGGCGGCGCTTCTTGAACACCACAATTTTATCAAGGCGATCCTGGGCGATCACTGTCGCCGTGACGCTGGCGCCGGCCACAACGGGCGCACCGATCGTCAGATTGCCTTCCCCGCCCACTGCGAGCACGTCCGTGAAGGTGATGGTGCTACCCGGCTCAGCCTCAAGCTTTTCCACCTTCAGCACGGCGTTCGGGGTAACACGGTATTGCTTTCCGCCAGTGCGGATAACTGCGAACATCGCTTCTGGTCCCAAATGCTGGCTCCGCGACGACGGAGCCATCCCGTCAACGCCGAGCGGCCTCCGAACGCCCCAACAAGCGGGGGGCACGGCGGCCGAGAGGCGCGGGTTATACCGGTCACACGTCACAAGTCAAACATTCCTTACGGCATGGCTCCCATTTTCATGGCATATCTGCCGTGCTGGCAGCCCGGAGGAGCTGTTTGCTCAGCGGGTAGAGAGCCCCTCGCTTACCGTGGCTTCGATTCGGACTCGGGCCGGACGGAACTGGGCAGGAACGTAAGGGGGCATCTTTCTGCTACAGCCTCTTGGCGCGGGCTTTCGCCTGCTCTAAGAGACCCCGAACGGAGAGGTGACCGAGTGGCCGAAGGTGACGGTCTCGAAAACCGTTGTGCCCCTAAAGGGTACCGTGGGTTCGAATCCCACCCTCTCCGCCATCTCGCAGACATTGCCGAGAATCTATCTCCGCGCACGCGGAGGAACCTGCGCCATCCACGATTGCAAAAAAGAAGAGCGAGGTCTATCTCCGCGCACGCGGAGGAACCTGGCTGCAGTAGTTAGCTGGGCAGTGCACGAGGGGTCTATCTCCGCGCACGCGGAGGAACCCGGATAGCGAATATTTCCTACATACGTGACGCAGGTCTATCTCCGCGCACGCGGAGGAACCTCAAAAAAGTCAACCACTTATGCCCCCGTTTCGGGTCTATCTCCGCGCACGCGGAGGAACCCGAATGGGACGCCGCCTTCACGATCATGCTTTGGGTCTATCTCCGCGCACGCGGAGGAACCTCTACACGGGTCTGCACGGTGCTCATCATGCCGGGTCTATCTCCGCGCACGCGGAGGAACCCTAATGGGCAATGGGTTGATGTCGATGGGTGGGGGTCTATCTCCGCGCACGCGGAGGAACCGTGTGAGAGACGTAATGACGGCGGCCAGCTCACGGTCTATCTCCGCGCACGCGGAGGAACCCATTTAACCGTGTCCCAGTTCTGTTTGAGCATGGGTCTATCTCCGCGCACGCGGAGGAACCACTGGGAAGGCGTCATAAAGTCGCTCTGAAGCGGGTCTATCTCCGCGCACGCGGAGGAACCCGATATAGACTGCGCAAATAGGGTGGGATCGTAGGTCTATCTCCGCGCACGCGGAGGAACCGACGCGGTCCGGAGGTAGCGCGCCATTCCGGTGGGTCTATCTCCGCGCACGCGGAGGAACCCGTGTGTCTGCATCAATACGATCCCACCTATTGGGTCTATCTCCGCGCACGCGGAGGAACCGTCGGTATGGGAGGCATTTTCCTGCGACGCCCAGGTCTATCTCCGCGCACGCGGAGGAACCTCATTTTCTAGGTGACCCTCTCTGTGATGCCCGGGTCTATCTCCGCGCACGCGGAGGAACCGCGGATTGGCAGCATCTGCGATGCTTTCTGGCAGGTCTATCTCCGCGCACGCGGAGGAACCTCCAAGGATGGACCCCCCAACGTAACCAAGTGGGGTCTATCTCCGCGCACGCGGAGGAACCCCGACGTAACGCGCGATCGCCTATTGACCACCGGGTCTATCTCCGCGCACGCGGAGGAACCCAGAGAAATGGCACGCGTGATCAGGCGGCGGAAGGTCTATCTCCGCGCACGCGGAGGAACCCTGGCTGCCGAGTTCCGCGCCCTGAATGACCAGGGTCTATCTCCGCGCACGCGGAGGAACCCTGTCATCTCTGTCAGAGGACGACGCTGTAGCGGGTCTATCTCCGCGCACGCGGAGGAACCCGGTACAGAATATGTGTCACCGTAAGTGACAAAGGTCTATCTCCGCGCACGCGGAGGAACCTTCCCGCGCACCGAGCTTGCCCATGCCGAGCACGGTCTATCTCCGCGCACGCGGAGGAACCTAGATGTGCCTGCAAGCGCATTTTTTGACCCAGGGTCTATCTCCGCGCACGCGGAGGAACCAAAAACCGGCTTCCGATGCCCGCGAAGTCAGGGGGTCTATCTCCGCGCACGCGGAGGAACCCCTGGCCCGGGTCTTGCGGCAGGCTGATCCTGAGGTCTATCTCCGCGCACGCGGAGGAACCCGACGCCGGACGGATTCTGGCTCTCTACGGAGAGGTCTATCTCCGCGCACGCGGAGGAACCGGCGATCTATCGCAGAGTAAGCGGGCGTCTGAAGGTCTATCTCCGCGCACGCGGAGGAACCCCGACTAAAATATACACCGTGGGATACGCAATAGGTCTATCTCCGCGCACGCGGAGGAACCCGCTCACATGACACTCCACACGATCAATAACCGGGTCTATCTCCGCGCACGCGGAGGAACCACCCGCATCGTGGGTGGTGAGATTCTGATCCCGGGTCTATCTCCGCGCACGCGGAGGAACCGCGGCATAGATAGCCTCCGCCGCGTGACCGGCGGGTCTATCTCCGCGCACGCGGAGGAACCGCTGGCGGGGCTGACAGCTCTGTCATGGTGACAGGTCTATCTCCGCGCACGCGGAGGAACCCACCGTGGGATACGCAATATTTGAGCAATAGCGGGTCTATCTCCGCGCACGCGGAGGAACCTCTTACCTATAACACATTGATATTGATTGACAATATTAAAGAACGGTATGTTTCAAAGCTTAACTTTTCCGAACAAGCAGCACCCCGTCGGCATCGATAATCTCCTTGGGGGCGTCGCCAAGGGTGCGGATTGCCATGCCTCCGGGGGATTTGGCATCGGGCCATGCCAGCACGATGGCACCACGGCGCAGTTCGGAATGCCATTCCGACAGGACCGCCCAGGTGCGCTCACGCACCGCCGAGGATAGTTGCGGAGACAGATAAACGCCAGCAGAAAGCTCCAGCATGATCGAGGTCAGATAGCCACGATATCGTGCTTCCACATCTTTTGTAATGACCAGAGTGGCCGGCATCATTCATCATCCTCGAGAAAGGGGATGGCCTCCGTTTCTTTTTCGAAAAGCTGTTTCAGTCGCTCGATCATTTTTGGAATGACGGAGCGCTCTGCCAGAACGCGTCCAGTCTGGCGTCGGGTGAGACGTTCGATATTTTCATGGCCACGCTCGGCCAACTTCGCTGCGGCGAAAGCGGTTGGAATGGTTACGGTGTCCCGAAACAGGTCGGAAATATCAAGCACCAGAGACTGGCCAGGGTCTTCATGGATAAAGCCCAACTGAGGAATGGCCCCCACTGCCGCGCATGCAATGGCGGCCGCGGCTTCCATTGCTGTGGCAGCGTGGTTCAGGGCTTGATTGGGCAGATCGGCGGCAGTCGGATTGGCACGATCATAGCGTCGGCCATGCCATACAATACCGGCACGTTGCGCAGCGAGGCGGTAAATCTCCTTCATCCGCGCACCTTCGATTCCGCGCAGCACGGTGATATCACGATGGGGCAACACTTCGCCAAGGCGCCACGCATACATGCGTCGGGCGACATCTACCCGTTTTTTGGGGTCCGCCCACAAGATTGCCTGTCGCCGTGCAACAGCCGAGCGATCAGGCCCCAGTGGAGGTGCGGTATAAAGCCTCACCCCGTCTTCTCCCACCGCTGCCAGAGCAGTATCGGCACGCGCGAGAAGACGGAGCGCATCATGGCTGACGGTCGAGCCGGGACCGAGCAGGATCATCGAGATACTCTGCACGGGAATACCGTATTCGCCGCTGGGTAAGGTCTCGTCTTCCTCCGGACCGCGCAGGAAGGCGAGCGTGCCATCTCGTGCCACCAACTGCCCTCGCGCCAGATACAACAGGCCGGCGCGGTCCGCGTGAGGAATACGGGAGGAGTGAAGTCCCAGCCTTCCCTTCAGCATCGATCAGCGATCCGGCGGAAGAGCATCCGGTGGGCGCAGCATCATCATGCCATACCCATAAGCGCTGTGTCTGCCGATGCCTTTTCGAAGGGCTTCAGAAAATTGCGCGGGATCAACGATGACCATTGTGCCATGAATCGTTGCATCAGGCCCCTCGATACCGTTCCCGTTGCGCAGTACGCGCCGACGCTGGAAATGCGCCAGTCGTGCCGTTTCCAGCGTGGCCCATGGCATGCGCTCCGCCAGCCAATCGCGATAAACCATCTCGCGGGTGCGGTTGGCGCTTTTCATACCGGTTGTGTCGTCAGCGTGATTATGCAGCGCTTCTGCAAGGAAAGCGTCACGTTCCTGCATTTTTTCGCTTTCCTGGTCGTGCTGTTTGGCAGAGCGACGGACCGGCCTTATTCTGACATCGAAGCCGATCCGTTGCCCCGGTTTTGCGTCTGGCATGGCCTTGCTGCGCAGACGCTCCAGAGAGACAACTTCCGCCATGTCCGGCGTGATCGAGAAACGCGCCTGTTCCACCAGTGTCGTCGCGTCCTGACTGGCATAGGCGTAAAGGGACCACTTGGCCTGTTCTGGCGTAAACACACGAAAGGGTTGAAGCATCTGTCTGCCAAATAATTGCGTCAGCAAATGATGCAGCACGGCATCGTTATCCTGAGTGCCTTTCGGACCGAAGCCACGATCCCTGGCCCAATGCGCAAAGGAGCGAGCCTCAATCGGCAGATGGATCAGATGTAGCATCAGCGTCGTGTAACGGGGGTAATCCGTTCCTCCTCAACGCGTCGCGTGCCACCATGCAGCCCGCTGCGCCAGTTACGTCGGTCGGCGAGACTCTTTCCCTTGCCGGGGGCAGCAGACCATTGCGCACGCAGCACACCCTCGCCGGGGATTGCAATCAGTGCTGCTCTGGCATCTTCGGCTTCTACCCATCTGTTTTCTTCCTGGGCAGCGAGCACATAATCTGCCGGCAGACACGGCTTGCGGCCGAAAAACAGCGGACGGGCCGGTTTCAGCAGTGCTTTGGCAATATCATCCAGCGTCGGGTCTTCTTCAGCAGGGGTAAGATGCAGCACAAGAGTCATTTGCATATCAGCGTGATAATCGCGCTGGCGGATATGGGTGCTGGCTTCTGCGTTCGAGGCACCGTCGCGCCCTTCGACACGGCCGCGTGTCGTCCAGCCGCGATCATTGCTGCCGAGCAGGGCGGTCTGAAAATCCGTCATCCGTCCGAGCAGTGGTTCCTGTTCGCGTCTGGCCCCGAACACGATCCGCTCCTGCAACCGGTCGAGCTGCGTGGTGTCGGTACGATCAAGGCCGAGCGCATTGGCCAGCAGCCCGGTGACTGCCGACAAAGCCGGAAAATCGCGTGTTACACCGCGTGAATCGATGGTCGTCCCACCGAAGCTTGCAAGCGGTGCGCGCCATTGCAACACCAGCCAGCGCATCATGCGGCTTTCAGGATGGTATCGCGCACCCATTGCATCAGCTCCGGCAGAGACGTGCGGCTGATATTTTTGATGCCCGGATCGTTGCTCAATGACAGAAGACGCCTGTCTTCCCCGGTTTGGTAGGCGGCATCAAAGGCTTTGAGCTTTTCATGGAGTTTATCTTCTGCGTCTTTAACGGTTGGTTCGGCCGGATCACGGAATGCTTCGGCCAGAGAACGCGGCTGACGGTCCCCAGCCTCCACCAGCATGGTGGTGGCATAGCCATAGGGTGCGGTCGAGCCGAGTTTCGCACCGGGCGAGACCGTAGCGATCTGGCCGATCAGACAGGCTGCCACTTCAGCCGCCATGTTGCGATCAGCAGTAAGCCAGTTGCTTGCAGCAACACCGGTCAGGTTGGAGACCAGGGCCGGAACATCTATCACGACATAACCGTAAAACAGGCCAGAGGTGAGTTCGGTCTCGCCGATATGGTCGGCCCCGGTATCGTCGACGCCTGCCAGATCATCGACGACGGCGAAATAGTCGCTTTCCGTCTGTTCAGCATGCGTGGTGAATGCATGGGCCACATGCACTGGCGCATCGATATTTGCTTCGGGATCGGAGGTCACCATACGTCCAAACAAAGCAGAAGTCAGGCCGCCGGGAAGGGATACGGAATCCCGCATAGCCTTCATCGTATTCTGGAACAATTTGTCTTTTGTGAAATCTTCTGCGGCGGCTTTGGCAGATTTTGGATCGGTGGCAGAGGTCGCAATACGGGTAAATTCTTCGGCCAGATAACGTAGTTCAGGCTCTCCGAACAGCAACGGTTGCCGATTGCTTTTCCCCTTGGCTGCATCCTTGCCATATATGGCAATCTGAAAGGAGGGTTCTATGGCATCGAGAATATTGGCATCAACAGTGTTTTCCAGCGGTTCACGCAGCCGTTTCGTAACCAGATCCCGGGAGCGAACAGCTGCTTCAGCCCCGGAAATATGATGAAGCGAGAAAATGCCATCATCTGTACGCCAGTGCCGTTTCAGACATTGCGAGGAAATCCGGGTGCGCACGGCGTTGCCATAAGGAAGGCGCTTCGCCAGCCCGCTGTCATCGCGGTTCAGCAGCGAAGCCGTGTAGCTGTGCAGACTGTGAATCTGAAGAAAACGTGGCTCAGGCATTTGCCTTCTCTTTCTCTTTTGCAGATTTTGTATCGGAAGCCCGATAATAATTTTCCGCCAGTTTGCGGAGTGGATTATGGGCGGCACGTGGATCGTGATGCTCTTGCGTAAGTAATTGTGCGATATCACTCATGTTGAACCGTGCGCGTGCCGCTGATAGTACGTGAAGCAGCCTCATCATTATTTCCCGTCTTTGTGCGAACCGGGCGTTTAACAGACGGGCAATCCGTTTTTCAGAAACGTTAGCATCAGAAAGTGCTTGTCCCAGTGAGACGTCACGATTATGGGCGCTTAATTTGAAGTCTTCCTTGTCTCCTGAGCGTATAAGTGGCTGCCCGGTTGGTGTCAGCCGTGCAATGGCAATCATCACCCATTCCCAGGCTTGATCATTATACTTGCGATCTTGATCAAGTTTCTGGCTATAAAAAATTCTCCAGAACTCTGGACATCCATGGCCTGGAATCGCTCGCCGGAGGGACGCGAGATTGCCGGGAGGCAATCTGGCCAATGCAAGGGAAAGTTTGGAGATAAGCGGATCGCTATCCTGCTCGGTCTGGTTTTTACTGTCTGGCATCAGCCGCTTCTTTCGGAGGAAAAATCGAGGTGCGGTCGTTTACAAAAGGGCTTTTCTGAGTCCACAGCATACCATGAAATGCACGGGGCGCGCGAACACGGGCTCGCCAGCGGCTTTGAACGGGGCAGGCGATAGACTCCGATGCTTCAATAAGCAGGCGTTCTGCATAGCGGATCAAGTGTCGCAGATAAGGTATCTTACTGTCCTCACCTTCTTCGAAACGTTGCTGGATCGTCGTAAAGAAATAGGCCTCGGCCTCGGCTTCCAGACGATCTGTATAAGAGCCCGCACAACCATAATCATCTTTTGACGGTTTTTTATCCGCGCCGCCAATAGATACGATAGCGCAGCACTGTCTCAGGGCGGATGCAATATAAGCAATCTCTTTCTGCTGTTTATCAGCGATCTCTGCCAGTTGAAGCCGTTTGGTTTCATTATTCATGGCATCAACGATACGTCGGTGTGTTGGAATGATACGTTCGTGAAAGCCTTCGGTTTTCCCCTGGCCGCGCACCATGCCTCGGGCGACCAGAATCATCTCCTGTTCATCGAGTAAAAGCTGCATTGACTGGGGCAGTCGCGCAACACGTTTCTGCGTTTCTCCAAACAAAAGTTTGCATAATACCCGGTAGGAAAAGCCCCGCTCATCCAGAGAAAAAGATTTTCCTTCGCTGTCATACACTGGTGCCCAGAAATCTCCAGTGATTCCGTTGCAGGCCTTGGCCTCGATACGCGCGACCGAGGAGCCAACAGCAAGCGCGACAATGGGCTGATCAACCCCTTTAATCAGACGAACCCGGCGGCAGATTTCGATAAACCATGGATCGAGTTGATCGAGTGAAAGACTGGTCTTGCCATCCCAGGGTTCCAACCAAAGGAGCGCGAGGCCCTCATCATCATAATCCCGATACATGTCGAGCAGCTTGCCCCGTCCGGCCAACATGGCGCGTATATCGCGGCGAAGATGAGCGCCAATTCCTCCTTTTGGAGGCGCCAGTCCGAGAAAGGGGCGAGCGGAGAACCCGCCATTCATGCGGGCAATTCCATATTTTGTGGCCCCGCTATAACCCTGCATCGTTTGCAGGCTGACCAGAGCAAATACCCATTCATCAAGCCCGGCTTCAACAGCGACTTCAGCCTTCAGATCAAAATTTTTTGCGGTGATCAGAATATCCAGCGCATCCGGTGTATAAACTGTGTTCTTCAGTACTTCGCGCTTCCCCTCAGGAACCGGGGGCTGAAGAAAGGCAGGCTTTGAGAGATCCTCAACAATCAATGACCATGGTTCCTCGGCCTGATCGGTGAGGTCAAGGAGCAGGTCTTTCCATTCTTCCTCTGTTTCGGGAATGGTGCTTTGATCGGCACGATGCAGCGCAATGGCCCCAAGTGCTGCCAGGAACATATGCCATGCGTGTTGCTGATGCGGGCGCAGGCCAGTAAAATTGTCCACTTTGTCCAGCATCAATGCGGCCAGAGCGCCCGGCAGGGTCAGAATATCAGTTTCAGCTCTGACAACAACACGAAAAACAGGATGAGATAAAAGACAATACATTCATTCAACCTGAATGAGGAGGATGTGAAGTCAGCTAAAGCAGATGATAGGCAAGCCAAATAACAATGGATAAACTCATTTTTAAAATGAATTTATCGATAAAAATACAACCGAGAATTCAAAACTTGTCAATATGGAACCCTTTCATTTAGGTTTTTTTAGGTGTTATAAGACCGTGTCAGCCCAAACCTGCTGTAGCTCAGTCCGGCAGATTCGAACACAAGCTGTTCTGATGATGGCTGTATCCATTCGGCGCCGGTTGCAGTTGCAACACTGGCGTCAACCCAATGTCCGGGTACGAAGATCTGCGACACTTTTTCTCCGAATGGCCCCCTTGTATCCGGCGCAAAAAGCAGTGCGGTACGGTCAGCGCCAAGGCGGGTGACAATATTCGTATCAACCGGGAAACAGTCATCAATACTGCCATCGAAGGCGCGTGTACAGTCGACCAGGTTCATGCGCCCGATTGTACCCTGTGCGCTGCGCCCTCCCACAACGGCGTTACGCGCTTGAGTCCAGGCGGGACCCAGTTGTTGAGCGAGTGCTGTAAGGGTTTGCGGATCGGTGCCTGTTTCTACCAAACGTCGATTGTCCTGTGGAATTGTCCAGACGACTCCATCATCGATCATGCGCCGCACCGATTCCAGCCCGGTAAGGTCGGTGTACACGCCCCCTCCATCGCGGCTGATCCCCAGACCGAAGCGGAGCAAATTAGTCTCTGGCGATAATATTTCCGGTATCAGCACAACGCATCGGGCGTTTCTGAACGCATCGGGCCGGTCGTGACGACCGGCATGACGGTGCAACCGTCCGATACGTTGCAGCAATACGTCGATCGGACACAGATCGGTCATCATAAAGTCGGCATCGATATCCAGACTTTGTTCCACTGTCTGGCTGCCGCAGACGATCCGGCCGCCGGAAACGGAGTGTTTGCCCATTGCTTGCTCAACCGCATGATCCAGCAGAAGGCGGTCTTCGGCGGCAAATCGGCTGTGGTGGGGGCAGCGTATCCCGTTGACGGATAGCGTGGGAGCATTGGCATCCAGCGCCTCAATCGCCTGCTGTGTGGCAATCACCTGATCGACCGTATTGCGGATCACCAGCACGCGTGCGCCTTGTCGTGCCGCTTCCAGCGCTATGCCTGCAATGGCGTGTGGGTCTGCAATCAGGGGAGCCGCGTTAACAGAAACCGTTTTTTGATACTCTGTCAGGTCAATGCCAAGATGAATTTCCTGTTTTCGTCTTTCTTCTCCTTCTGCCCAGCTCAGGGATGGATAAGGCGCCTCCACTATGCTGGATGAATCCGTTTTTCCCTTTTTCCTGGCACCCAGCAGGCTGGCTCGTGTGGCCGAGCCAAGCGTTGCGGACATCAGTAATGCGTGGCCGCCATGGGCTACATGATTCTGCACGATCCGGTCCATGACCGCGCTCATATAGCTGTCCGAAGCATGCACTTCGTCGATGACCAGATAGCTGCGGGCAAGGGCTGCGCTGCGAAAATGCGACCATTTCACCTGCAAGCCTGCCAGCATGACCTGATCAACCGTACCCACGGCAACTGGTGCGGCCAGAAAACGGCGTGAGGTTTCGGCAGCCCATCGTGCCTGCTTCTGTGCTTCGTCCGGATTGTCGGCCCATTCCACATGATAGCCGGGAAGTGCCCAGCCTTCGGCAGTTCCGGCCTTCATGTATCCGGGTAGCGCCAGAAAGCATTCGCCACCGAAGGCTGCCTGTACGGCATGATTGATCCGTCGATGAAGTTGTGCTGCGGCAGCGCGGGTTGGTACGGCAAAATACAGCCCATCCACCAATCCTGCCCTGAATAAGCGGAGGAAGCGCAGAAACGCGGCCTCGGTCTTGCCGGAGCCGGTTTCGGATTCCAGGGCGGCAAGGCGTATGTCCAGAGACAGCTCCAGCAAAGCCTGTTGCATCGGGCGCAGTTTCGTCCCTTCCGCCCAGCCGAAAAGCTGCCATGGCTCAACCTGATTCAGAGCCTGACGCAGTCGGGACACGTCCATGTTGATATTGCGCAGGACATCTGCCGCTTTTGTGGCGGGGCGTATCGTGCGATCAAGGGGAAAATCACACTCACGCGATCCGATCTGATCAGCCAGTGCCACCAGACCGGCAAAGAAATGCTGAAGTTCTGTATGATGCGGCAGGTGAGGGCCGGGACCAAAAGCATCAGGGTACCGGGTACGGCAGGCCTGCCCGATTGCCCTTGCAGCCTCGGTCGGATTGTACCCTGTCCGGGCTGCCCAGTCTGCTTGCACCGGCTCCTGACCCACGACCATGATCGGCCTGCCATGATGTGCCAGTGCCGCCAGAAACAGGCTGCGCATGGCTTCCCCCCATTGGCTGAGATCTTCCCGCAAACCGAGCGCGTCTTGCAGCCCGGCTTCTTTTCTCCAGAGCACATGATAGCCTTCCAGCAGATGGCCTTTTCTGGCTTTTGTCAGAATTTTCCCCTGAAAACCGCTGCTAAGTTTTCCAATGTCGTGCAAAAAAGCCAGCGCGCATAGACGCTGTATGGTGACGCGATCCGGCTCCTTTTCGATGATTGCGGCCAGGCGAGCACGATAGAGCGGCAGATTGAGCAGGGCCTCAAAACACTCGCCGACATCCCCGAGATGCGTGATCAGGGGTAACCAGCAATCCGGTTCCGCAAATTTGGCCCAAGGAAAAGGAGGTAGCGCAATCGGCATGAGCGGGCCCTGTGATGATGCCAAAGCCATGATAAAAAATGATACGGTACCGGATCATTATTTGGCTGGTTGTGCCGTGTGGCAATGGAGGGGGAGGAAAAGAAACGAATCAAATTCTCGTGACTGACGGTTATGCAGATTATCCTTAGCCAGAAAGATTTTTTCCCGAATGAGCTGCTTTGTTATGAAGACATGGATGCGCTGAAATTCTTTCTGATAGGAAAGCTGCTTTCTCGGCAGTCCGATGGAGCGGACGGATCATGGATGCATTTTCAGCCATCATGCGTTTTTCTGCTGCGGCGGCTCTGCTGACGGTAACACCGGGGCTGGATACGGCTCTGGTTGTGCGGACTGGAACTGTCGAGGGACCGCGTCAGGCTGTTCTGGCCGGTGCAGGCATCTCGGCAGGGGTGTTGAGCTGGGGAGTGATTACGGCGCTTGGACTTGGTGCGCTGCTGGCGGCGTCTGAATATGCCTATCATGTGGTGCAGATGGTCGGTGCGTTTTATCTGGCGTGGCTTGGCGTGACCATGCTGCGCCGGGTGTTTGCGGGCGGTGGGTCCCCGATCGTGTTTCCGGCGGGGCAGGAGCGTTTGGTGGCAAAACCCAACTGGTTTCTGCGCGGGATGATGACCAATCTGCTCAATCCCAAGGTCGGTGTTTTCTATGTCAGTTTTCTGCCGCAGTTTCTACCGCCAGAGCTTCCGGCTGTTTCGTTCGGAGCACTGCTATCCGGTATTCACGCCTTCATGGGGCTGATGTTTTTCTCTGCCGTAGCGGTGGCGACCGTTCCGTTGCAGCGTTTGTTGACGCATCCAGCGACATCCCGCGTGTTGGATGGCATCACCGGCACGGTGATGATCGGTTTTGCGGCACGGCTGATGATGGAAAAGCGGTCTTTGTAGAGGCTGTCCGGGCTATTCCATGTCCTGAAACATCAACAGGCGGATGATCCAGATAGCGGCGGCCAGAGCGGGGCCAAAGGGGATGGCGGCATGTGGGCTGAATGAGCTGCCTCGTGAGGCTCGGATGGCGGCATGGATCAATCCGCCAAGCGCAGCCAGCAGCAAGATACCGGGCAGGGCGGCCAGTCCGGTCCATGCTGCCCCGGCGGCGAAAAGTTTGGCATCTCCGGCCCCCAACCCCTCCCGCCCGCGCAGGAGGCGATATAGCGCGCCAAGTAGCGTCAGGGTACCATACGCCGCCACGATCCCCGTTACACGCGGCCAGAGCAGGGCGGCAGGATCAAGCCATATTGCTTCCCCCATCCCGAGGAGGATCAGCGGGAGGGTCAGCACATCCGGAAGCCGCCAGTGCTGCAGATCAATGCAGGCCAACGCCAGCAGCGTCCAGCCGAGCAGACAGTCCCCTGCCAGAAAAGAATTGTTGATGCCGCGTGCAGTGCAGGCGCAGACCGCCACTGCGAGGGCGGCACACTCGATCATCGGATGAAAGGGATCGATGGGGCTGCCACACTGCCGACATCGTCCACGTAGCCAGAGGAAGCTCAGCAGCGGGATTATCTCGGCAGGTGACAGAGGATGGCCGCAGTGTTCACAGCGGGAGCGACCAAAAACAATGCTATGGCCATCAGGCCAGCGCCTGATCAGCACACCGAGAAAACTGCCGATAACGGGCGCGATCAGTAAAAGCAGCCAGCCCATGCGACAGACCCTTTACTGCGCGGTGAAAATCAGGATTTTTGTTACTTGAAACGATGTATCAGGAATATCGGTAACCACCGAAGTCCAATTTCTCAGTGCAGGATCGAAACCCATGCAGGCACCGTTTCATCTCCCATGTGGTAATGGAGGGCAGAGCAATGAGTGACGAAAATTTTACCCGCTATGACAGCGCTGATTACCTGAAATCCGACGAGGATATCGCCGCCTACATGGAAGCGGTCATGGAAGAATCTGCCTACGATCCGGCCATGATTGCGCATGCGCTCGGCGTCGTGGCGCGATCCAGATCCATGGCTCAAAAGGCAGAATAGCTTCATTGCTGAATCAGAATAATATTGATGTGGAAAATTTTATATCATTCCTTCTTTGATATGAATTTCTGTCCTTATATGCTTGATCACACTGCCGGGTGAATGGTCCGAATATGAACGGGTGGTGCTGATACATGCGAGGCGGAGGTTCATGACCGCCTTGCATGAAGCGCGGGGCGAGGCAGGCCGCTTTACTTGACCTGTGTCGATCGGTTCCGCTAGAGAGGCTACCGATTGTCCGAATTGGGCACCGCCGCTCCGCGAGGGTTCGCGCAGCGGCGCGTTTTCGTTTGGATGCAGTTCAGAGCCACGTGGGAGTGACCCGATGGGCCTCAAGATTCGCCTTGCCCGTGCCGGCGCCAAGAAGCGTCCGTACTATCATATCGTCGTTGCCGACAGCCGCGCCCCGCGCGATGGCCGCTTCATCGAGAAGCTGGGCAGCTATAACCCGATGCTCCCTGCCGAGCATGCCGAGCGCGTCCGTCTGTTCGAGGACCGCATCATGCATTGGCTGACCGAGGGTGCCATTGCCACCGATCGCGTTGCCCGCTTCCTGGGCAAGGCCGGTCTGACCAAGATGCCGACCTGGAATGAGCAGCCGAAGCAGTCCGCGCCGAAAAAGAAGGCGCAGGAACGTGCGAAGGCCGCTGCGGCTGCTGCCGCTTCCTGATCCGGTTCGTCCGTCCTTTTAAATCCGGTTTGTCCGAATGTCGCGCGATCTCATCCTGCTGGGCGTGATCGGTCGCCCCCACGGGGTGCGCGGCCTGGTGCATGTCGTCAGCTACACGGCCGATCCCGATGATCTGACCGCGTATGGCTCGCTGCGTGACGAGGCCGGCCGGCAGATCATGCTGGACTGGCGCGCGGACGGGTTGGCCAGCATCACCATTGACGGCGTGCCGGTGCAGGATCGTTCCGCGGCGGAGCGTCTGACCAATACGCGTCTTTTCATTACCCGGGACGCCTTGCCGCCGGTGGAGGACGAGGATGATTTTTACCTCGTCGATCTCATCGGTCTGGAGGCCCGTCTGGTGGCTGATGAGACGCTGTTGGGTCAAGTCGCGCAGGTGCATGATTACGGCGCGGGTGCGAGCCTGGAGATCACCCGCTCCGGCGGTGTCTCCCTGTTGGTGCCGTTCACGCGGGCCGCTGTGCCGATGGTGGATATTGCCGCCGGCCGGGTGCTGATCGACCCGCCGCAGGAAGAAAACGCTCCGGAATTCGGCCAGAATGAGCGGGAACAGGGTTGCGATGATGGGGGAGAGGCGGCATGAGCGCAGTTTCCTCTCATCATGAGGCCCCTCCTTCCTCTCCCTGGCGTGCCAGCGTGCTGACGCTGTTTCCGGAGATGTTTCCCGGCTCTCTCGGCCTGTCTCTGGCCGGGCGGGCATTGCGGGACGGGGTGTGGGCGCTGCAGGCGGAGGATATCCGCGCCCATGCGTCAGACCGGCATCGGACGGTGGACGATACGCCTTTTGGCGGTGGTGCGGGCATGGTCATGCGGCCGGATGTGCTGGATGCCGCGCTCTCGGCGGTCAGGATGGAGGGGGATACGCGCCCCTTTCTGTGCATGACCCCGCGTGGACGCCCCCTGACGCAGGCTCGGGTGCGCGCTCTGGCCTCCGGGTCAGGCTGCATCCTGCTTTGCGGCCGTTATGAGGGGATCGACCAGCGCGTCCTCGATGCCCATGCGGCAGAGGAGGTCAGTATCGGCGACTATGTGCTGTCGGGCGGTGAGCCTGCGGCGCTGGTGCTGCTTGATGCCTGCATCCGCCTGTTGCCCGGTGTGATGGGGGCCGCCAGCAGTGCGGAGGAGGAAAGCTTCTCCGCCGGATTGCTGGAATATCCGCATTACACCAGACCCGCCGAATGGCAGGGCCGGCGCGTGCCTGATGTCTTGCTGTCCGGTCACCATGCCGAGGTTGCCGCTTGGCGGCAGCGTCAGGCGGAAACCGTGACCCGGGAACGGCGCCCGGATTTATGGACGGCTTACCGGCTGGGCGATGCCGCATCGCCACATGCCTCTTATCCTGAAGATAATGTTGCGCGCGGTGGCGGCTCGCCCTAATCACCGCATCCAGAGAAGGATCCAAGTCATGAACATCATCCAGACCTTCGAGGCGGAACAGATTGCCCGTCTCGTCAGCGAACGTCCCGTTCCCGAATTCGTGCCCGGCGACACGCTGCGCGTGCTCGTGAAGGTTGTCGAAGGTGAGCGTACCCGTACCCAGGCGTTTGAAGGCGTGTGCATCGCCCGTTCGAACCGCGGTGTGAACAGCAACTTCACCATCCGCAAGATCAGCTATGGCGAGGGTGTGGAACGCGTGTTCCCGCTGTATTCCCCCACCATTGCGGAAATTCAGGTGGTGCGTCGCGGCGATGTGCGTCGTGCAAAGCTGTATTACCTGCGTGGCCGCTCCGGCAAGTCCGCCCGTATCGCTGAAAAGGCGCGCACCACCACGACCGAAACCGCGGCCGCCGAGTAATCAATCGGCGCTCCTGCTTTCATCCCCGGTTTTGCGGGTGATGGAGACGGGATGCGGAGACTGTCTGGATGGGTGGCCCGGAATGAGGCCGCGCAAGGCAGGGGGCGAACATGGAAGGCGGGGGCCTGACCATGTCGCTGCGCCATTCTTACGCTGCATTATTCCGTGCTGTCATGCCGGAAACGCTGAAGAGGGGACATGATTCGGCGGTTGCACCGCACGAGCTGTGTCCCCTTTTATGCAGGCGCTGTTGATGAAGTGCCCTGTTGGCGGCTCCTCTTCGCTGCAACGGGGTGATGTGCTTATTCGGGATGTGCCGGATCGTGGTTCGGCCACCCTGACCGGAGGCTCGCATGAAGCGGACGCTGTTCGACAAGATCTGGGATGCCCATGTGGTGGATCGTCTCGAGGATGGCACTTGCATCCTCTATATCGACCGTCACCTTGTGCATGAAGTGACGTCGCCTCAGGCGTTTGAGGGCCTTCGTATGGCTGGCCGGCCGGTGCGTCGTCCGGATGCCACCATTGCCGTGGTCGATCATAACGTTCCCACCAGCGACCGCCGTGCCGGTATTCAGGAGCCGGAAAGCCGTCTGCAGGTTGAAACGCTGCAGAAGAACGTGGCCGAATTCGGCGTGCCCTATTTCGATCTGCTGGATGTGCGGCAGGGTATTGTCCATGTCGTGGGGCCGGAGCAGGGGATTTCACTGCCGGGCTTCACCATCGTTTGCGGTGACAGTCATACTTCTACCCATGGTGCGCTGGGTGCGCTGGCTTTCGGCATCGGTACCAGTGAGGTGGAGCATGTACTGGCCACCCAGACCCTGTTGCAAAAGCCTGCGAAGAACATGCTGGTCGAGGTGCGGGGCAAGATGCCGCCCGGCACCACGGCGAAGGACATGATTCTGGCGATCATCGGCAAGATCGGCACGGCGGGTGGCAATGGCCATGTGATCGAATATGCCGGGGAGGCGGTGCGGGCGCTGGATATGGCGGGCCGCATGACCATCTGCAACATGTCGATCGAGGCCGGTGCCCGTGCCGGTCTGGTCGCGCCTGATGACGTGACCTTTGATTGGCTGCGTGGCCGCCCCTTTGCGCCTCAGGGCGAGGATTTTGACCGTGCGGTGGAGTACTGGCGCTCCCTGGCCAGTGATGAAGGCGCGCATTACGACCGTGTCGTGGTGCTGGAAGCCTCCGAGATCGTGCCGATGGTTACATGGGGCACCAGCCCGGAAGATGTGGTGCGCATCGATGGTACTGTGCCTGACCCTGACCGTGCGACCGATGAAGCGCGCCGTACCCAGATGCGCCGCATGCTCGACTATATGGATCTGAAGCCCGGTGCGTCTATCGCTGATCTGCCGGTCGATGTCGTGTTTATCGGCAGCTGTACCAACAGCCGGATCGAAGACTTGCGTTCCGCCGCTGCCATCGCCCGTGGTCGGCATGTTGCGGACGGAGTACGCGCCCTGGTCGTCCCCGGTTCCGGCATTGTGCGGCAGCAGGCCGAGCAGGAAGGGCTGGACCGGATTTTCCTTGATGCCGGTTTCGAATGGCGGGAACCGGGTTGCTCCATGTGCCTCGGCATGAACCCGGACAAGCTGACGCCCGGCCAGCGTTGCGCCAGCACCTCCAACCGTAATTTCGAGGGGCGTCAGGGGCCCGGTGGGCGCACACATCTGCTGTCTCCCGCCATGGCCGCCGCTGCTGCCGTGACCGGCAAGCTGACCGATGTGCGCACCCTGAATGTCGAGGAAACCGTCTGATGGATAAATTCACCGTCCTGACGGCCATTACCGCACCGCTGCCGGTCGCCAATGTCGATACCGACAAGATTATTCCGGCCCGCTTTCTGAAAACCATCAAGCGCACTGGCCTTGGCGCGCATCTGTTCGATGCGATGCGCTACATCGATGGTCAGGAAAACCCGGATTTCGTGCTGAATCGGGAGCCTTACCGTCAGGCGCAGATCCTGGTCACGCATGAGAATTTCGGCTGCGGCTCCTCCCGCGAGCATGCCCCATGGGCTTTGCTGGATTTCGGCATACGCTGTGTCATTGCGCCGGATTTCGCAGATATTTTCTATAATAACAGCTTCAAGAACGGCATTTTGCCGATCCGTCTGCCACGCGATCTCTGTGATCGTCTGATGGATGATGCCGGAAATGGTGCCAATTCCCGTCTGACCGTCGATCTGGAGCGTCAGGTGGTGGTGCGTCCGAACGGTGAAGAAATCCCGTTCGAGATTGATCCTTTCCGCCGTCATCTTTTGCTGAACGGTCTGGATGACATCGGTCAGACACTGCAACGCCGCGAGGCGATCGACCGGTTTGAGGAAAACCGGACCGTAACCCAGCCCTGGTTCCCCCGGATTACGCTGCCTGCCAACTGAGTGCCGGCTGCTTCATACGAGTTTGCTGCTGATGGCGCCCCGCTTTTTCGAAAGCGGGCGCTTTTGCGAAGGACGGATCACATGACGACTGCCCGTAAGTTGCTGCTGCTGCCCGGTGACGGTGTCGGCCCGGAAGTGATGCAGCAGGTAAGGCGTATCATCGACTGGCTGGAAGCGAAGCGCGGCATCCGCTTCGATCTGTCTGAGGGTCTGGTTGGCGGCGCTGCGATTGACGCGCAGGGTACGCCGCTGGCCGATGAAACACTGGCGGCCGCAAAAGCGGCTGATGCGGTTCTGTTCGGCTCGGTCGGTGGTCCGCAATGGGATAAGCTCGGCTTCGACATGCGCCCGGAGATTGCTATTCTGCGTTTGCGTTCGGAGCTGGGCCTGTTCGCTAATCTGCGTCCGGCCAAGGTGTTCGACGCACTGGTGGATGCCAGCACGCTGAAGGCGGATGTGGTGCGCGGTCTGGACATCATGATTGTCCGCGAAAGCACGGGCGGTGTTTACTTCGGGGAGCCGCGAGGCATCGAGACCCTGCCGGACGGCACGAAGCGCGGCTTCAACACCGAGACCTATTCGACCACGGAAATCCAGCGCGTCGCCCGCGTGGCATTCGATCTGGCCCGTGCGCGCGACAACCGCGTCACCAGCGTCGAGAAATGCAATGTGATGGAAAGCGGCCTGCTCTGGCGTCAGGTGGTGACGGAGCTGCATGCCGCCGAATATCCGGATGTTACCCTGTCGCACATGCTGGCCGATAACTGTGCCATGCAGCTCGCGCGCAATCCGCGTCAGTTTGATGTGATCCTGACCGGCAATCTGTTCGGTGATATTCTCTCGGATCTCGCTTCCATGCTGACCGGCAGTCTCGGCATGTTGCCCTCTGCGACGCTTGGTGCACGGGATGTGGATGGTCGTCGCCCGGCGCTGTATGAGCCGATCCATGGCAGTGCACCCGATATCGCCGGGAAAGGCATTGCCAATCCGTTGGGGCAGATTCTCAGCTTCTCCATGTTGCTGCGTTATTCCTTCGATCTGCATGCAGAGGCCGATCTGATCGAGCAGGCTTGCAGCACGGTCTTAAACCGCAACGTGCGGACCGCCGATATTGCCGGTTCAGGTATTGCTTCAGTCAGCACGCAGGCAATGGGTGACAGTATCCTTGCCGCGTTGGATGAGTCACTCTGAGCGCTTCCTGGCGGTGCTGGGTACAAAAAGCCGTCTCCTGCGGGAGGCGGCTTTTTTGTGGGTATCAACCTGCAATAACTGCCATCTTCCGGGAAATAGAAGTCTGTTTTGTTGCAAGGTTTGAATAAGCAATGTGCGATCTGCTTGATAAAATTGATAATTCCGTGTGTGTATTGTTTTGATAGGCTCAGCCGATCCTGACGGTAGCAAGAATCTATTATCCTTGCGCCATCGGGTTCTGCATCTTCCTGACACGTGAAAGAGACGCCGTTCAGAAGTCTCATTTATCATCAGGAAGGATCAAGCTGCATGCACCGGACAATTAGAAGCGTTGCTGCCGTTCTGACAGTCGTTCTCTCTGCCACCATACCCATGGTTCCAGCCTGGAGTGATGGCGAGCCGCGATCCATTCAGTTCTGGTGGCCGGATCATCTTGATCTGTCCCCCCTGCGCCAGCATGCGGCGGAAGCCAATCCGCTGGGGGCAAATTTTAATTATATCGAGGCGTTTGAGAGCCTGGATCTCAATGCGGTCAAAAAAGATATCACGGTTCTGCTGAAAACGCCGCAGGATTGGTGGCCGGCGGATTATGGTAATTACGGACCTTTCTTCATCCGCATGGCATGGCATGGTGCGGGCACCTATCGCACCTATGACGGGCGTGGCGGGGCCAGTGGTGCCCAACAGCGTTTCGAGCCGCTGAACAGCTGGCCGGACAACGCCAATCTGGATAAAGCCCGCCGCCTTCTCTGGCCGATCAAGAAGAAATACGGCGAGAAGCTCTCATGGGGCGATCTGATGGTGCTGACGGGCAATGTCGCGCTGGAAACCATGGGCTTCAAGACCTATGGCTTTGCGGGTGGTCGCACCGATGACTGGGAGCCGGACCTGATCTACTGGGGTTCCGGTACAAAGTTCATGTCCAACAACCGTGACAAAAACGGCAAGCTGGAAAAGCCGCTGGCGGCGACCCAGATGGGGCTGATCTACGTCAACCCGGAGGGGCCGAACGGTGTTCCTGATCCGGTTGCCGCCGCGCGGGATATCCGCGAGGCATTCGGCGGTATGGCGATGGATGATGAAGAAACCGTTGCCCTGATTGCTGGTGGCCATACATTCGGCAAGGCCCATGGTGCGGCCTCACCCACCAAATGCGTCGGTCCTGCACCGGCAGCGGCGGGGATCGAGGAGCAGGGGCTAGGCTGGAAAAATAAATGTGGCACCGGCAAAGGCCCTGATGCGATCACCAGTGGTCTGGAAGGCGCATGGTCGGCTGATCCGGTGAATTTCACATCGCAATATCTCGATAATCTGTTCGGCTTTGACTGGGTGCAGACGAAAAGTCCCGGGGGCGCCATCCAGTGGAAGCCGAAAGATGCCTCTGCGGATCAGCTGGTTCCTGACGCCTTTGATGCCTCCAAGCGTCATCCGCCGATGATGTTCACGACCGACATCGCGTTGAAAACCGATCCGTCCTATCGCAAGATCGCACTCAGCTTTCAGAAAGACCCTGAAAAATTCAAGGCTGCCTTTGCCCGTGCCTGGTTCAAGCTGGTGCACCGCGATATGGGACCGCGGTCACGCTATTTCGGTCCTGAAGTGCCAAAGGAAGATCTGCTGTGGCAGGATCCGTTGCCGGCGATGACTTACAAGGCGGTCGATGAAGCCGATATTACCGATCTGAAGCAGAAAATTCTGGCCTCCGGCCTCACGGTTCCGGAACTGGTGCGCACGGCGTGGGGATCGGCGGCATCGTTCCGCGGCACGGACAAGCGCGGAGGGGCCAATGGTGCGCGTATCCGTCTGGCTCCGGAAAAAGACTGGCCGGTCAATGATCCGCAAGAATTGCAAAAAGTGCTTGGTGCGCTTGAAAACATCCAGACTGCTTTCAACGACGGCCATCATGATGGCAGGAAAATATCTCTGGCCGATCTGATCGTGCTGGGTGGCAATACGGCGATCGAGGAAGCCGCGAAGAAAGCGGGCTATCCGGTGACGGTGCCCTTCGCGCCGGGCCGGGTCGATGCGGTGCAGGCGCAGACCGATGTGAAATCTTTTGCCGTGCTGGAGCCGACCGCCGATGGATTCCGCAATTACTATGCGTCGTCCAACCAGCTTTCTCCGGCGGACATGCTGGTGACGCGGGCCAGCATGCTCAATCTGACCGTGCCGGAAATGACGGTTCTGGTTGGGGGTATGCGGGTGCTGGATGCCAATGAAGGCCACTCACAACTCGGTGTGTTGACCGAGCATCCGGGCGTGTTAAGCAATGATTTCTTTGTCAATCTGCTCGATATGTCGACGAAATGGTCAAAGGCTGCGGATACGGCTGGCGTGTATGAAGGGCATGATCGCAAGACCGATGCCTTGCGCTGGAAAGGCAGCACGGTGGATTTGATCTTTGGTTCGAATTCCGAACTGCGCGCCGTGGCGGAAGTGTATGCTTCCGACGATGCGAAGGAAAAATTCGTGCGTGATTTCGTTGCAGCCTGGAACAAGGTGATGATGCTCGATCGCTTCGATCTTCAGCGGCAATAAAAACATTTCCTTCGTTTCGTCCCGGCAGGAGAAAGGGCGCTGGCAGAGATCCTGCCAGCGCCCTGATTCTGTTTGAAGAGAGTGGCCTTGCGTCTCAGCCGGGCCATTTTCCACCATGAGCAGCCAGCTTCTGCACCACTGCCTGATGGAGGGCGATGTTCTGCTCTGCACTGCCGGTTTCTCCGGCATGGACGTTGAGTTCACCGGCCAGCGTCTGGCGGGCTTGCAGGCTGGAATCCAGCCCCAGAAGCTTCAGCAAATCGACGATTGAGGTTTGCCAGTTCAGGCCCTGGCCATTCTGTTCAGCCAATCGGGAGAGCGTAGTCCTGATATCGACCGATTGCAGGGAAGAATCTGTGCCGGAAACGGCACCGGATGAGGCTGTAGAAGTCTCACCCGGCGCAGGCTGGGCCGATGCGGGCTCGGCTTTGGCTCCGGAAACAAGATTGCCAGCATAGTGAACAATCTTGTCGACGATCGAGTCAAAAAGGGACATATCTGTTGCTCCGGTTAATAAAAACCTGGACTGACAGCGCCCTTGCCGTCTCGCTGGTTGCAGATTCCCCCGCATGAATATGACCGGCACACGCAGATGTTATGCGGCCTGAAGGCTGATGGTGGGGCCGAATAACTCATGATGCACTCTCTCCGCAGGCACACCGGCTGCATCCAGCCCGGTCAGCATGTCATGCAGGAACTGACGAGGGCCACACAAATAGAGATCGGCATCCATCAGAGGCATATGGGTTGACAGCCATGCCGTCAGCCACTGGGCAGTAATTCTGCCCTTCTGATCATAGGCCACGCCCTGCTCATCGGTCGCAAGCGGACGGGAATAGAAGGTTGTGACCGTCATGCGCTCCCTATGTCTCTCTGCCAACGCATCCAGCGCTGCCCCCATGGCGTGGGTCTTGCTGTTGGAGGTGCAATGAATGAAATGCACCGGCACCGGGCAGTGACATGCGGCAAGGCTTTCAGCCATGCTGACCATCGGGGTCAGCCCGACCCCGGCGGAGACCAGAATCACCGGCCGTGTCTGGTTTTCCGGCAGCACAAAATCACCTGCCGGCGGGGTAGCAAGCAGGGTATCGCCGACGTTCATCTGATCATGCAGAAAAGCGGATGCTCCGCCACCGGACGCCTCACGTTTGACAGAAAGGCGATAGTATTTCCCATTGGGAGCACAGGAAATAGTATAGTTGCGCTTCAGCGGAGGGGCCCCAGCAGGGGACAGCGTGACCGTCAGATACTGCCCGGGCCGATGACGCAGCACCGGGCCGCCATCGGTCGGGCGAAGGATAAAGGAGGTGATGAACTCGCTTTCTCTGATCTTGTCGGCGATGATGAAAGGTCTCCAGCCGGTCCAGCCGCCCTCTGCATTGGCGGCAGCCTCACGCAGGTCTTTTTCCCGCTCGATCAGGACATTGGCAAGAAACCAGTAAGCCTCACCCCACGCGTTCAGGATCTCCGACGTTGCTGCATCACCGAGCACATCGCTGATTGCCCCCAGCAGGGCTTCGGCAACAAAGTGATAATGCTCGGGCAGGATATGCGCACCGACATGTTTTTCGGCAATACGTTCCACGGCTGGGCCAAGCACCTCAAGAGTGTCGATATTCCGGGCATAGGCAAGGATTGCGCCCGCGAGAGCCTCTGGCTGCATACCACTGGATTGATTGGATTGATTGAACAGGGCGGCAATCTCCCTGTTCTGGAACAGCCGTGCATACATTGCCCGGGTAATGGCAATGCCATGTTCAGCGAGAGCGGGAATCGTAGCCTTGATCAGGGCGGTGGTGTCATCACCGAGTGGGGAGGACATGGTGCCTGTTCCTTTTTATCGCACTCTAAACAATAGATTTTTAGAGGTATATAAAATACCTCTTTAAGTCCATAAAAAATATATATAAAAATGGCATCTTCTACTTTTGATGTATTCACGAGAATTACAGTTTATGAAATTCACCAGATATACCGATTATGCTATTCGAGTCATGATTTATCTGAGTGTCAATCTGGATCATGTGGTACAGATTGCAGAAATTGCACGTGTTTATGATATTTCCCACAACCATCTGATGAAGGTAGTGCAGGGGCTGGTCTCGGCAGGGTTAGTGTCTTCGGTGCGGGGGCGTAGTGGAGGCTTGCGTCTTGGCCGACCGGCAGATCAGATCACAGTGGGGGAGCTGGTACGCCATACTGAGGATGGCTTTCATCTTGTGGAGTGTGCCAATTGTGCGGTTCGTCCGGGCTGTCAGGCCCCCTCCATACTGTCCGAGGCAACAAAAGCGTTTCTGGCGGTCCTTGACCGCTACACCCTCGCTGATGTGGTGAGAGACAAAAGCATAGCCCATGCAGCCCTTAGTCTACGGGGTATGTATCATGCCCCATGAAAAAAGCCGGAGCCTTGGCTCCGGCTTTCGTATCGTATCCGACCCCGTCCGGGTAAGTTCAGGCGGCAGCCTTATGGGGAATACCCTTTTCACTGAGCAGGGTTTGCAATTCGCCGCTTTGGAACATTTCCATTACGATGTCGCAGCCACCTATGAACTCTCCCTTGATGTAGAGCTGCGGAATGGTCGGCCAGTTGGAGAAGGCCTTGATGCCTTCGCGCAACGCCTGATCTTCCAGCACATTGGCGGTTTTATAGGGCACTTCAAGATGGTTCAGGATCTGCGCCACCCGGGCGGAGAAGCCGCATTGCGGAAACATCGCCGTGCCCTTCATGTAGAGCATGACCGGGTTTTCATTGATATCCGCCTGAATGCGGCTGGCTGTGTCGCTCATCGGCTCGTCCTTAGCTCGTAAATAGGAAATAAACAGGGATTTTCAGGCGGGCGCGCTGGTTTGGAGCGCCAGAGCATGCAGCACACCGCCCATTCGGCCTTGCAGGGCCTGATAGACGATCTGATGCTGCTGCACCCGGCTTTTACCCCGGAAAGCCTCACTGATGACAGTGGCGGCGTAATGATCGCCATCCCCGGCCAGATCCTCGATCGTGACCTGTGCGTCCGGCAGCGCCGCCTTGATCAGGGCCTCGATTTCTCCAACCGACATGGCCATGGCAGTTTTCTCCTTCGCGGGGCGTGAATGACAGGGCGCTCAGCGCTGCGCCATCAGCGCAGGCAGGAACGCCTCGTGACGTTCGCGCAGGGTGGCAACGGATATGGGGGCGCAACCCGGCACTTGCAAATCCGTCCCTTCGGCGCGTCCGATCAGGCTGGCAGGGACATTGGCTGTTTTCGCCGCATCCAGTACCGCCGCGCCGTCGGTGGTGGCGATGATATAGCGGGCCTGATCTTCACCATACCAGAAAACATGATCGCCTTCCACGCTCAGCACGGCACCGGTATGGCCAGCGATGGCCATTTCGGCGACAGCCACCAGCAGACCACCATCGGACAGATCGTGACAGGCAGCGACCTTGCCCTGATGGATCAGGCTGCGGACCAGATCGCCATGGCGACGCTCTGCGGCCAGATCGACGGCGGGGGGTGGCCCGTCCTCGCGGCCTGCGATTTCGCGTAGCCACAGGCTCTGGCCGAGCGTAGTACCGCCTGCACCGATCAGCACCAGATCAAGGCCCGGACGCAGGGAAAGGCCGGTGGCGGTTTCAGCGTTATCCAGCACCCCAAGACCGCCAATCGCCGGGGTCGGCAGAATACCGGTGCCTTCGGTCTCATTGTAAAGGCTGACATTGCCGCTGACGACCGGAAAATCCAGCATCAGACAGGCTTCGCGCATGCCACGGATGGCGGCGGCGAACTGGCCCATGATCTCCGGCTTCTGAGGATTGCCGAAATTCATGTTGTCGGTAATGGCCAGCGGATGTGCACCCACCGCGGTCAGGTTGCGCCATGTTTCCGCCACGGCTTGCGCACCCCCCACTTCAGGATCGGCAAAGCAGTAACGCGGCGTGCAATCGGTGGTCAGAGCCAGAGCGCGCCGGGTGCCCTCCAGCCGCACCACGGCGGCATCGGCAGCGCCCGGACGGCGCACGGTCTGGCCGCCGACGGTGCTGTCATACTGATCCCAGATCCAGCGGCGGGAGGCGATGTCAGGCGAGCCGATCAGCGTCAGCAGGGCCGGTGCGATCCCGACCGGATCGGCGACCTCGCCCAGTGGCGCGCGTTTGGGCGTTTCGACGGTCGGACGCTGATAGAGGGGGGCCTGTTCCGCCAGCGGATCAAGCGGAATATCGGCCTCCACCACGCCCTGATGCTTCACGACGATGTGCCCGGTATCGGTCAGGTGGCCGATGACGGCGAAATCCAGCTCCCATTTTTCGAAAATGGCGCGGGCCACATCCTGCCGGTCGGGGCGCAGGATCATCAGCATGCGTTCCTGGCTTTCCGAGAGCATCATTTCATAGGCGCTCATGCCTTCCTCGCGCTGCGGCACGGCATCGAGGTCGAGTTCGATACCAACCCCGCCCTTGCCCGCCATTTCGACGGAGGAGGAGGTCAGGCCAGCCGCGCCCATATCCTGAATGGCGATGATGGCGTCGGTGGCCATCAGCTCCAGACAGGCTTCGATCAGCAGCTTTTCGGTGAACGGATCGCCGACCTGCACGGTGGGACGCTTTTCCTCGGAATCCGCTCCGAACTCCGTGCTGGCCATGGTCGCGCCATGGATGCCGTCGCGTCCGGTCTTGGAGCCGACATAGATCACCGGATTGCCGACACCCGCTGCGGCGGAGAGGAAGATGCGATCCTTCGGCGCAATGCCCACGGTCATGGCATTGACCAGCGGATTGCCGTTATAGGACGGGTGGAAATTGACCTCTCCCCCCACGGTCGGCACGCCGACGCAGTTGCCATAGCCGCCAATACCGCGCACCACGCCGTCGATGATCCGCTTCGTGGCCGGATGATCCGGGCTGCCAAAGCGCAGTGCGTTCAGATTGGCCACCGGACGGGCGCCCATGGTGAACACATCACGCAGAATGCCGCCCACCCCCGTTGCCGCGCCTTGATAAGGCTCGATAAAGCTGGGATGGTTATGGCTTTCCATCTTGAAGATGGCGGCCAGCCCGTCGCCGATATCGACCACGCCGGCATTCTCACCGGGGCCGTGAATGACCCAGGGGGCCTTGGTCGGCAATTGCTTCAGCCAATAGCGGGAGGATTTGTAGGAGCAGTGCTCCGACCACATCACGCTGAAAATGCCGAGCTCGGTAAAGCTCGGGGTACGGCCCATGATGTCCAGCACGCGTTGGTATTCGGCGGCGTCGAGGCCGAATTCCTGGGCCAGGGACAGGGTGACGTCTCGGGTCATGCAGCAGCCTCGGTGCCGGGCGCGCTGGCCTGCGGGAAGCGGCGCGCGCGGATGGTAGGAAAATATCGGGGTGGATGGCCCACCGGAAGGGAGCCGCTCCGCCCCCTCATGCCGCGAGCGATGCGGCGATGCTGTCGAACAGCGGTTTGCCGTCCACGCCGCCCATCAGCGGGTCCACCAGGTTTTCCGGGTGGGGCATCAGGCCGAGCACGCGCAAATTCTCGCTGTAGATACCGGCGATGGAGCGGGCACTGCCATTGAGATTGGCGTCCGGGGCTGCTTCCCCCGTTGCGTTGACATAGCGGAACGCGACACGTCCTTCGCCTTCCAGCCGGTCGAGCGTATCGTCATCGGCGAAGAAATTGCCGTCGCCATGCGCCATGGGGGAACGAAAGGTGTCTCCCTTCTGCCAGCGTGAGGTAAAGGGCGTTCCTGCCCGCTCCACCCGCAAATAGCAGTCCATCGACAGGAAGCGCAGGGACGCGTTGCGCAGCAGCGCGCCGGGTAGAAGGTGCGCTTCGGTGAGGATCTGGAAACCATTGCAGACCCCCAGCACATGGCCTCCACGCCCGGCAAAGGCGCGGATTTCGGCCATGATGGGGGAGAGGGCGGCCATGGCCCCGCTACGCAGATAGTCGCCATGGCTGAACCCGCCCGGCAGCACCACCAGATCAAGTCCGGTGGGCAGGGAGGTATCGCGGTGCCACAACCGCGCCGGCGCATGGCCGGTGACACGTTCCAGCGCGATCGCCATATCGCGGTCGCGATTCGTGCCGGGGAAAATGACGATGCCGGCTTTCATGCGCATTGGCTCACTTGCAGGGGAAGCTTTCCGTCAGGGCCTGTTTCACCCACGGGGCGGCGGCTTCGGTGGGGTTTTCCTTATGGGCTTTCAGCCATTCCAGCACGCGGGTCTTGACCTGTGGCAGATGGGCTTCGGCAGGGATGCACACCTGTTTCGCATCGCTGGCGGCATCGGCGATTCCAGCGATATAGCCGGTGCAGTCGCGCTCGTTTTTTGCGCTGAGGCAGGAGTCCAGCAAGACTTTCCGCTTCAGAAAATCCGCATGTGCCGGGGCTGAAAAGCCCGACAGGCCGATCGTGACGGCGGTGCAGGCAAGAACGGCACCGAACAGAATAGTCGGAAAACGGCTCATGACTTGATCTCCACGCGAAAGCTTTCGATCACGGTGTTGGCCAGCAGCTTGCGGGCCATATCCTCCGCGGTCTGACGGGCGCGTTCGGGATCGGTCTCGGCCAGTTCAAGTTCGATCACGCGCCCGATGCGGACTTCGCCGACGCCGGAGAAACCCAGCGTATGCAGGGCATGACCAACGGCCTTGCCCTGCGGATCCAGCACGCCGTTCTTCAGGGTGACGGTGACCACGGCCTTGGTGGGATGGCTCATTGCTGTATCGCTCATTGTTACTGCATGGTCTCCGGGCCCTTCATGTCCCGGCTTCCGGCTTCCGGCAGGATGCCCAGGCGCTTGGCCACTTCCTGATAGGCTTCCTCGACCCCGCCCAGATCGCGGCGGAAACGATCCTTATCCATTTTCTCGTTGGTCTTGGCGTCCCATAGGCGGCAGTTATCAGGGCTGATCTCATCAGCCAGCACGATGCGCATTTCCTCGTTTTCCCACAGGCGGCCGAATTCCAGCTTGAAATCAACCAGCAGAATCCCGACGCCCAGAAACAGGCCGGAGAGAAAATCGTTCACGCGCAGGGTCAAGGAGACGATATCATCCATATCGGTGGTGCTGGCCCAGCCGAACGCGGTGATATGCTCTTCCGCGACCATGGGGTCGTTCAGCGCATCGTTTTTGTAATAATATTCCAGGATAGAGCGCGGCAGGCGTGTGCCTTCTGGAATCCCGAGGCGGCTGGAGATGCTGCCGGCAGCGACATTGCGCACGACGACTTCCAACGGGATGATCTCGACCTCACGGATCAGCTGCTCCCGCATGTTGAGACGGCGGACGAAGTGGGTCGGGATGCCGATCTCACCCAGACGCTGCATCAGATATTCGCTGATCCGGTTATTCAGCACGCCTTTCCCGGTGATGATGCCTTTTTTGGCTCCATTCCCGGCGGTGGCATCGTCCTTGAAATATTGCACGAGCGTGCCCGGTTCGGGCCCCTCGAACAGGATTTTGGCCTTGCCCTCATAGAGCTGGCGTCGGCGTGCCATGGCATGACTTTCAGCGACGGTGGTGACGAACCACGTCCCCCGAACCGGGCGACGCGCGCCGGGTATAGCAGCATGCAGGGCATCGGGAAACATCTGTAACGCCCTGTTCCTGTGTCATCGTCATGCGTATCGGTTCTGTCCCTGACTTCCAGCGGTTCAGGCGGGGGAGGGGGGATGGTGCGGTTCTCTGGAATGATGATTATCCGGCGATGATTTGTTCTTGCTCATGATGATCAGGCCGGTGATAGGGCAAGGTCAGGGTATTATTCTATGTCCGGTGGGTCATCTGATCCTGCTCCGGTCAGTGCAAATCACGCTGACAGGTCCGTGCCTGGCCTGGACCTATTGTAGGGGTTAGGTGCTCTGGTGCGGTGATAAGCTGCTTCAAGCGACGATACGGTCAATCAGACCAATCATCATGGTGTGGTGAAGGTCATAACCGCTAACGGCAGCAGCTTTATACGCTCAGCTTTACCAATGATAGCGTAGCGGTTTGTATGTTCCTTGCCAAGCAGGATACGACAGAATCTAATTTATTAGGTTTATTTTACCATTTTAGAAAATTTATTGAATAATATAAATAAGTATATAAAGTAAAAAACTTTAATTTCAAATACAAAGCTTGATTATTTTCTTATCTTATTATAATTCGCAAAACATAATGTTTGAGAAGCGAAATGATGTATAAAATTAGATTAATTGCCATATTAGCCTCATGGGGAATGCTTTTGCCATTATCCCTTCTGGCTCAATCTAATCAGATGAAATCTTCATCTGATTCTGCAGGTCCGGCATCGCCTGCTGTGTCCCCTCCTTCTTCTGCCCAACCCCGTGTGGTAGCCCAGATTTTTGGAGACTGGATCTATCGTTGTCAGCACCCAGCGGATACAGCAAACAAAAATCAGCATCCTGTTTGCGAGATTGCTCAGCAGATGTTGCTCAAGCAGGGAGAAAAGCTGGTTCCCATCATGACATTTGCCTTAATGGCAGAAGTGCCAGGAAAGCCTTATACTGCGACCGTGGTTGCGCCATTGGGTGTACAGTTGAAATCTGCCCTGACTTTGTCAGTTGATGGAGGACATACAACTGCCCTTGATTATCAGTTCTGTGATAGCCGGGGTTGTTTTGCACGATCCATGATGTCTCCATCGTTTTTGTCGCAGTTGAAGCATGGCAAGCAGGGGCATATCCACATTGTCATGAGCAATGGACGTGGTGTGACGCTGAATTTTGTGATGAATGGGGTGGCAGAAGCACTGGCAGCCTTTGAGAGTGGGAAAGCGCCGGTGCCGGTTGCTGCTGATTCATCTGCAAATACTGCCGCAGCATCTTCTGCGCAGGTCACCAAGCCATAAGACTTCAAATTCCTGTTTTTCTTGAACTGTGCTTTAAAAGGGTTGCTGTATCATGGCGCCTTGCTACCAGAGGCTGGCCGCATTTGTGGCGATAAGCTTCTTGCCAGTGTACTCAACCAAGACACAGGCGCAAATTTTTCAGAATGGATCTTCTCACCTCATCAGCAATGCGCTCGACCAGCAGCAGAGAGGGAGAGCGCAGGATCGTGAGCGGGAGTTGCAGCGTATCGCACCACCAGATGGGGACGTAGAATTGCGCGCTCCATCGGTTCCAGTTCCATCTGGGGGAAATTGCATACAAGTCAGCCGGATTGAAATAAAAGGGGCTGATCATCTTCCACCATGGCAGCAGCAGGCGCTGGCTGCCCCTTTTACACAAAAATGTCTCTCTTTGGTTAAGCTTGATAAGCTGATCAATGCGTTTAACAAAGCTTACATTGATTCCGGCTTTGTAACGTCTAGAGCTTATTTACCACAGCAGGATTTATCATCCGGGACTGTCAGGATCGTAGCGGTAGAAGGCCGTGTCAACAGCTTTATTTTTAAAGGACAAAAATCTTTATGGCATGAAAAGGGGGCGTTTCAGGGTCTTTCTGGAAACATCCTTAATTTAAGAGATCTGGAGCAGGGTCTGGAGCAGATGAACCGTCTGCCCAGCTGGGATGCACGGATGCATATCGAGCCTGGTAAAAAAATTGGTACCAGCATTGTGGTGATAGAAACCCCTCATAATGGCTGGCTGCATGGTGCTACATGGGTCGATAATTATGGACAGCAGTGGACTGGCCGAAACACTGGTCATCTGTTGTTACGTGCTGATGATCCTTTTGGTATGCTTGATATCTGGTCTGTAGAATATGATCATTCCGTATTTCCACTTCAGCATTCGCGTAACAGTAGTTACGCAGCGTTTGATGTCGCAATTCCCTATGGATACTGGACAGCTTTTCTTGATTGGCGTTACGCCAGCTATACCTATCCTTTGATAGCGCATAGCGACACTTTCAAGCTGGCTGGTGATACACTTACCTGGAAGGCAGGCTTGAGCCGTGTATTGACACGGGGACAAATCAGCAAAACGACCCTGGAATTTTCCTATGAGCTTAAGCAGGTCAAGTCCAGTATAAATGATGTTCAGTTATTTACTGCCAGTGAAGACTTGGCTGCCCTCTCAGCCAGACTCAGTTACAGCCAGCGGATGTGGGGTGGGCAATATTTTCTGACAATAGGTTTGCAGGGAGGTCTTCCAGGTCTGGGGACATCTCTGGAAATTAAAAATCCAACGGATACCGATCCACATGCTGTCTATATCAGGCCAAGCATTGATATCGACATTTACCAGCCGCTTCCGTTGCGTGCACGCCTGCACAGTTTTATACATGCAGATTATGCAAACGCGCATCTATATTCTCAACAGGCTTTACAAATTGGTGGCATTTATACAGTCAGAGGCTTCGTCAATGTCAGCCTGATCGGTGATCATGGTTCTTATATACGTAACGATATTACATGGAACCTGCCGCGTACAGGTTTAAAAAACGTTGATATACTAAGCGGAAAAATAGAAGCCTATATAGGCCTTGATGCAGGTTGGGCAGAGTCAGACGCTGCATTGTCACAGACGAACCAGTCGCTTGTCCGTGGGGGAGTGGCTGGGGCGGCATTCGGCTTTCGAAGTCTGAGTGGTCCAGTATTTTGGGATATTTCGGCACAGCATGCGCTTGCAGAAGGGCCTCTCGGTCATGATGGATGGGTCTGTGCGTTTCAGGCTGGAGTAAAATTCTGATGAATAACCGACACATCAGAAAAACAGGCGATAAAATGAATTTTTCTATTTTTGTGCCGTTGTCAATTTTGACAGAATTTCCTTCACATGCAGCCGGGATTGGCCGGCGTTTTATCGCATTCTGTCTTAGTATTGTGCTTGTACTTGAACCGGTTATGGCGGATGCTCAGCGTATCGTGGTTGATGCGGGTGCTGGTGGCGCGTTGCCGACACTGGATACAACTGCCAATGGTGTTGCGCAGTTGAATGTCGCAACGCCTAATGCAGCAGGATTGTCTCATAACCATTTCACTGAGTTTGGTGTGGCACCTTCAGGTTTGATCCTGAACAATGCAACAACAGCCACGTCAACCCAGTTGGGAGGGGTTGTATACGGTAATTCGAATTTGCAAGGCCGTTCTGCAAAGATTATTTTAAATGAAGTCACAGGGAATGCCGCTTCCCAACTGAATGGATTTACCGAAGTCGCCGGTGCTTCAGCTGCTGTGGTACTGGCAAATCCTAATGGTATTACCTGCTCAGGCTGCGGTTTTATAAATACACCCCGTGTGACACTTTCTACAGGCACTCCTTCTCTTGGAGCAGACGGATCTCTGAAAGATCTATCGGTAAGAGAAGGGACAATAGCTTTTGTCGGTAAAGGTGGTAATTTTACAGAGGTCCCAGTTCTTGATATCGTCAGCAGGCGTGTAACGGTCAACGGTCCTGTCCACGGGCAGGCTATTTTGCTGACTGCTGGTCAAGTCAACTATGCCTATCCTTCAGGAACGGCAACAGCAGCCTCGGATGGTTCTCTTGCGCCGCAATTTGCAATTGATACAGCGGCGATGGGAGGAATGTATGCCAATCGGATTCTGATGACTGTTACAGAGGCAGGAGCAGGGGTTCGAATTGACGGCAAAATGGCTGCCAATGCAAGCGATCTGATCCTGACGGCAAACGGTCAGCTTGTTTTAAAAGGATCTTTGTCCGCAGCGGGTAATATTGCAATCTCTACACAAGGTATTGATGCATCGCCTGCCGCCAGCATCCAATCAGGTGGTAATGTTCAACTGAACCAGAATGGGTTGTTGAATAATGCAGGTCTTATCGCTTCAACGAAAGAGTCTGTTTCAATCGAGGCGAATTCTTTTAATAACAACGGTACAGTGCAGTCATATAAAAAGGCGAATTTTCAGGTTGCACAGAAAGCCAGTAATGTTTCTGGTGGAAAAATAATTACAAATGCCGGTGATCTGGTTTTCTCGGTTGGTAGTCTCAGTAATGCAGGAACAATTGTATCTGGTTCAGGATCATTGCAGGTCCAGTCAAAAGGAGATGTATCCAACACCGGTGGAGTTCTGGCAGCTGATACGGGATTGACAGGTCATATTAACGGAGTGCTCGACAATACAGGTGGTCAGCTTGCCTCTACATCTGGTGCAGTGATGCTGGATGGAGGTTCAAACAATCTTCCCCTAACGGCAGTCGTTAATACAAATGGCCTCATTCAGGCACGGAATGGGGATATCAGGTTGGAGACGCAATCCTATGCTGATGCAGGCAAAGGTATAGCGACCGCGTCAGGATGGATGGCGCTGCTTTCAACAGATGCGGTGTCAATTCAGGGACAGGTTATTGGCGGCTCCGGTTTAGTATTGAGCGCAGGTGGTCCGTTGCTCAATGCCGGTATGTTGGGTGCACAGGCCGGCTCTGTGACCATCAAGTCCGGCGATATAATGAACACAGGCAAGATTGATGCTGCCTCTGATAAGCTGGCCATGGCAGCTAGTTCGCTTGGTAATGCTGGTAAGATCAGTGCAGCCGGCACCACTATTGTGGACGTAAAAGGTGCTCTGAATAATAGCGGGTATATTGAATCTGGATCTGATTTACATATTGCTGCCAATGCATTGGCCAGTAATGGATCGATTATTAGTAATAACGGTTTTTTAAATATAAAATCTTCTTCTTCATCTAGTAATGCTGGCGGGATGTTGCGAGGACAAGCCGGTGTTTCGCTGATGAGCAGCGAAACGTTCGATAACACAAATGGACAGATTGTGGCAGTATCCGACAGACTGCTCTTGAATGTGGCTGGTCTGTTGAATAATAGCAACGGTATCATTAAGGCGGATGCAGGCGCTATTTCTCTTACCGCGTTGTCTCTGGCAAATAGTGGCCAGATTGAATCGTCTGATGGCCAAACATTGATGCTGTCCGGCCTTCTGAACAATGAGTCACCTGGTCTGATCAGGTCACAGAAGGAAGCTTTGTCTGTATCAGCTGGCTCTGTGAACAATGCAGGGCAAGTAACTGCTCCGAACTCTTTATTGACGCTGTATACGTCTGGCACCTTCAATAATGCAGGCGGAGGTCTGAATGGTCAGACTGGTGTGACCCTGAAAAGTGGAGGTGATTTCAATAATACAGGCGGCAAGCTTGAGGCGAAGTCTGGAGACGTCAGCGTTCATGCTTCTTCCTATACAGATGGTGGGAGTGGTCTGATCACTGGGTCTGGCCAGGTATCGCTGGATACGGTCGCTGGATTTTCCGTTGGAGTAAAGAGTGAGATAACCGGTGATACAGGTCTGCAGCTGACGGTTGGCGGCGCGCTAAGTAATAATGGTGTGATCGGTTCTCATAGTGGATCGGTAAAGATTATTGCCGGGGCAAGCGTTAACAACGGCCAAATTGCTTCTGCTGCAGGCACTATTTCTCTTACAGCGTTGTCTTTGGTAAATAGTGGTCAGGTTGAATCATCTGATGGCCAAACATTGATGCTGTCCGGCCTCCTGAACAATGAATCATCTGGTCTGATCAGGTCACAGAAGGAAGCTTTGTCTGTATCAGCTGGCTCTGTGAACAATGCGGGACAAGTAATTGCTCCAAACTCTTTATTAACGCTGTATACGTCTGGCACCTTCAATAATGCAGGCGGAGGTCTGAATGGTCAGACTGGTGTGACCCTGAACAGTGGAGGTGATTTCAATAATACAGGCGGCAAGCTTGAGGCGAAGTCTGGAGATGTTAGCGTTCATGCTTCTTCCTATACAGATGTTGGGGGTGGTCTGGTCAGTGGATCTGGCCAGGTATCGCTGGATGCGGTCGCTGGGTTTTCTGTTGGAGCAAAGGGTGAGATAACCGGTGGTACAGGTTTGCAGCTGACGGCTGGCGGCGCGCTGAGTAATAATGGCATGATCGGAGCACGTTCTGGCAATGTATCTTTTTCTATTGGTAAAACTGTTACCAATACAGGTTCAGTCATAGCCGAAACGGGATTATTAGGACTGACCGCAGATGAATTGAGGAACAGTGGAAAATTATATGGTGAACAGGGCGATATATTCCAGATCGCCGGTGTGCTTGATAATACGAATGGTCTTGTCATTGCAGAGCACGGGAATATTTTAATCGGCGGAATGGATTCCGGAAGTGCAACAGCACAGATTATTAATAATGGTGTTGGCATAGTCGAAGGTGTTCCGACAGGGGGCGTCATTGCTGCAAAGCGGGGAAAGCTAACCCTTAATACCGGTACATTTGTTGGAAATGGGGCGTTGTTTTCAGCGCAGGACATGGCGCTGTTTGTCAGTGGAGATATTACCAATGCTGGCCAGATTGCAGCGGGACCTCTGACGCTGCGGGCCGGTGGTATATTGAAAAATGAGGACACTATTGAGGCTGCCAGTGGCGATTTGATCCTTTCATCAGCGTCTCTGATCAATCATGGAACGATAGGAACACAATCAGGAAAGCTTAACCTGAAATCAGGGGCAATCATGAGTACAGGTGTCATGATTGCTGTCTCCAATGATGTGTCGTTGAATGCGCAGTCCTTGCTCAATAGTGGTCAGATCGCTGCTGGTAAAGCAGCCGATATAAGTGTGACTGATAAAATCGAAAATGGTGGCTCTGGTCAGATTGCAGCATTGGGAGGAAACCTTCAGTTTACTTCAGCATCACTTTCAAATACAGCAACAGGAAACAGTACAGGGCTGCTGAGTACGGGTCTCATCATCGGGAAAATTGCTGGAAATATTAGCAATACCGGAATGATTTATGGAGACTCTGGAGTAAGCTTGGCTATTGATGGTACTCTAGATATCAGCAATGGTTCTATTATTGCGCAGGCCGGCAATGTACTATTGAAGGGCCTGACAGGTTCGGTCGCGCCTGCCATACTCAACAATGGGGGACAAATACAAGCCTCTGACGGTGATATCAGGATTGCGGCTGCCTCGTATAGTGATAATGCGAGTAGTATCATCAGTGCCAAGCAGACATTGGATTTCTCAGTGTCCGGGCTGTTTTCTGTGCATGGCAATGTCAGTGGTGGGACCTTTGCCCTCGCTGCCGGGGATATCATCAATAGCGGCATGGTGGGGGCTTTGCAGGGTCCGGTTACCATCTGGGCAGGTAATATAACGAACGATGGATTGGTGCAGGCGGCAGCGGGTGATATCACTTTGCAGGCCACAGCCTTGGCGAATAAAGGACAGATTGTAGCAAGTGGTCAGCAAGTACTGACCGTGTCTAATATGCTTAGTAATACTGGGAGTGGATTGATTTCTGCTAAAGGTGGAAATCTTACTATATCTGCCAGGACATTTAATAATACAGCTGGCATAGTGAAGGAAACGCCAACTGGTTTGGCAGCTCTTGGTATAGTGTCTTCCATGGTGAAAGGTGATGCTACCAACTCAGGTCTGTTTTATGGACAGAGTGGGGTATTGTTTGGGGCAGGAGGAACTCTTCACAATGATGGAGGGATTATGGCCTCAGACAAAGGCGATATTACCTTGCGTGGGCTCGCAGATAATACAGCCTTGGCAGCCATAACGAATAATGGGGGTAGTATACAGGCGAATGCTGGCGCTGTTTCTATCATAACAGGCAGTTATTCTGCGGATTCTGCTGGTCAAATCAGCGCTGGGACAGCATTGAGTATGAATGCTGATGGTCCCGTTGTTACAGCTGGTCCGTTGGCTGGTGGTTCGAATGGTTTGACTCTGAATACATCAGGCCAGTTGACCATTATGACGGGCGCTACGATTGGGGCCGCATCCGGACTGGTAAGTTTGATAGCCAGGGATCTGGATAATCAAGGCAGTCTTGTTGCAAAGAATGGCAGCTTGAATCTGGTGACGGCAGGCATTTTAAACAATAACAGTTCTATAACAGCGAGCGGAATTGTTAATCTGGATATTGGCGGTCTATTTTTAAATAATGCTTCCGGAACAATCGGCTCAGTCAGTGATACAGTCACGGTGCATGCGGGAGTTTTTAATAACTCAGGCGCCCTGTCATCGGATACAGGACTGTTCATAACTGATTCAGGAAATTTAACCAATACAGGAACCATTCTGGGTAAGACCGGATTGGTCATGAATGTTGCGGGAACTGTCGAAAACAAGGGAATACTTGGTGCTACGACAGGTGATATTTGGTTGGCCGGCATTGGAAATGCTGCAATGGGAGCTCTCGTCAACTCCGCAGGCAGTATCCAGGCGAATGCCGGTACTATCAATATTAATACAGGCTCGTATTATGACGAAGGCTTGGGCCAGGTAAGGAGTAGCCAGTCGGTTACTCTGCTCACTGAAAAATCTGTCTCTATCGGTGTAGATGGTGCACTTGTCGGCGGTCAGAATTTGCTGATCACAGCAGGCGACAGTGTGGTAAATGGTGGATTGATCGGGGCGAAAGATGGCGTCGTCAGCGTGACGGCAAAGGGATCTGTCATCAATAACAAAAAGATTCAAAGCGAAGGGAGGTCACAAATGATGCTGGAAGCAGCATCATTGAACAATAATGGATCCATTATTTCTTCTTCAGGTGGTTCTGTACAAATTTCTGGCCAGCTGAATAATGCTAAAGAGGCAAATCTGGTTGCGGTGCAGAGTGATCTCATTATCAGCGCGGGATCACTTGTTAATAATGGTTCTATTGGAGCAGGGGGTGTACTCAATGGAACCCTTTCTGGAGATCTGTCTAATTCCGGGATGATGGTTGGTAAAACCGGTGCTACAGTGCAGACTGATGGTACATTGAGCAATGCAGGAGGAAGTATTATTGCTCTTTCTGGCTCTTTTACAATCAAGGGTTTGCTGAATTCTTCAATTGGACTTCTTGATAATACAAATGGCAGTATTCAGGCAGGTGATGGTGATCTGACAATCAGTGCCGTTGCTCAATCAGGGTTGGGAAAGATCAGTGCTGCAAATAATCTGTTCTTGAATTTAAAAGGGAATTTGAATGCAGAAGATTTTGCAGGTGTTGCATCTGGCAAGGATATATCTCTTGATGTCGATGGCACGCTGAGCATCTCTGCCGGCCAAAGCATTGGTGCCAATGGGAAACTTTCTATATCTGCGAATTCCTTGATCAATGCAGGTGGTCTGTTTGGCACAACAGATATGAATCTGTTGATTAAAGATGATATTTCCAATACTGGATTGATATATGGTTCTGCAGGATTAAATATTGGCCTAAATGGTACCCTGTATAATAATCAGGGTGCACTTATTGCAGAAAATGGTAATCTGACGATTGGTGGCAGGAGCACTGGAAGCTCTGCAAGCGCCTTGTTGAATCACTCTGGACTTATTCAGGCAGCTTCTTCAAATGGTAATATTACTATTGATGCTCAGAGTATTACAAATGACGTGGTTGGCGGTGTAACACAGACATCGGGGGTTATTTTTCAAAAGCTTTACGCAGTCAATCAAAATCCACCAGCCGTAGATCTTGGTAATTTCAAATCATCATCTGATATCAGTCAATATTGGACAAACGTTAAACACGTCTACGTGCCAAATCCGATTGGGGCTGGTGGTGTCTGGTTTGCGCTTTATGATCAAAGTGCACAATCCGGTATACTGGTTGAAGGAACTGGTGCGAGCTACGCACGGAATGCTGCAGCGGCTTTGATCAGTGCAGGTGGAAACCTTACAATTAATTCCAGCAACGGTATCAAAAATGATGCCAGTCATCTTTCGGCGGGTGGAAACATCAACCTGACCGGAGGCAGTCTGAATAATATTGGCTATCAGGGAAGTGTTAAATATACGACGACTTGTACGGGCAATGACAGCTGTCGTTCGGCCTTACCGCTTGTTGATCCTTTGCCCTCGAATATTCCGATGCCTGGGTGGGTTATTGGTGCAGGTCATCCCATTGTAGCGGCAGACTGGTTTAATGCGGCAGGACAGAGCGTCACGGGTTCCATTATTGCTGGTGGGAATATCAGCGGTAATTTCACAGGGACAATTACCAACGAGACAAAAATTGCTCAGGCTATGCCATCGCAGATGCTGGGATTTGGCGGCTCAATACCATTGCCATCGACGGCAGCAGCACCGGCTGGCTCTAATGGTGCCGGGAGCTTCATCTCTAATGGCAATGGAGGACTGGGGTCTATGGCGACTTTGCCGGGCGGTCTGTCCTCCACCACGGGAGGCCTGCCGAGCGGAACAGTTTCTTATACGGTGCCTGGTGCCTCGAATTCGTTGACGCCTACACAGGGAGGGGGCGGTGTTTCTACTGGTAATCTGTCCATGCAGGGGACAGGATCTGTCGGAGGTACAGCTTCTCACTTGCCGGGCATAAATCAGGGAGCAGGGAGTTGGGGAAGTAATGGCAATGCAGTCGTCATCAAGCAAGGTGCGTCGTCTTCGAATACAACGCCCCAATTCCAGCCTATCTCTACGACAAATTCCGCCTCCTCTTCTTCTGCCACCCAGTCTTCGTTCAGCAGTGTTGACGGCCCGAGCACGGCGCAGATCATTGCCTCTGTGGCGGGGGGTAACGCTTTGTTTGTCCCCAATCCTTCTCCACAGGCACAATATCTGATTGAAACCAATCCGAACTATTCGACATTCAAGGGTTTCTACGGTTCCCAGTATCTGCTTGACCGCTTGGGCGTAAATTCACAGACAACGCCTCCTTTTCTGGGGGATGCGTATTTTGACACGCGTTATATTGCCCAGCAGGTATCGGACGCCACAGGCCGTGCGACGCTGAGTGCGGCATATACTACGCAGCAGGCACAAATGGTTGCACTGCTGAACAATGCGGCCAGCCAGTCTCATTCACTTGGATTGCAATTCGGTGTTGATTTGACACCGGAGCAGGTCGCGGCACTAGATGATGATATTGTCTGGTATGTTCCGCGGACTGTGAATGGAAAAACAGTTCTGGTTCCCCAACTTTATCTTGCTTCCGCCAGCCGGGATAAGGTGCTTACTGATGGTGCGGTGCTGGCCGGTAAAGATGTTACACTGAAAGCGGCAGGGCTTTATAACTCCGGCACGGTCTCCGCATCGAACAATCTTTTAATTTCTGTAACGGGCGACATTATTAATAATGGCGGAACGCTGAAAGCGGGGAATGACATTCTGCTTCAGGCGGGTGGCACGATCCTCAGCACCAGCACGACACAAAGCTGGCAGACGATGGGTGGCTCTATTGAGTCCCTGAACCGTGTTGCCTCCATTGTTTCCGGTGGCAATCTGACGATGAAAGCCGGGCAGGATATTGTTTCGGCAGGAAGTATGTTTGGGGCCGGTGGTTCTCTTGAACTTTCAGCGGTTCGCAATGTTGCTTTGGGAAGCCTGGCATTGTCGACCAAGGATGACTCTTCCTTTGGTGGCGTCAACCGTCAATTTAATCTGACTGAAAATCTCGGCACTACTCTCAGCGCAGGTAAAAACTCGATCATTTTGGCCAAAAATTCTCTGAGCCTGACAGGTGTCAAGCTGTCATCTGGCGGAGATGTGACCCTGATTGGAGGTCAATCGCTTTCTCTCGGCGCCTCGACGAATACGTTGTCGAGCACGATCTCCGGCAGCAAAAGCGGTTTTGGTAACAGCAGCGGTTTCAGTGGTCTGCATGCTGCAACATTGCAGATCGGCTCCTCGATCAATGCGGGCGGCAATATGACTCTTGCTGCCGGTGATGGCGGGATTACGCTGAACGGCAGCAGTGCTAAGGCAGGCGGCGCACTGGATGCAATCACGACGGGCAGCATCACGCTGAACGCGGTGACGAGCAGCGAGACGCGAGAGGCATCGAGCAGCCATACGGGCCTGATCGATGGCCGTTCGCAAACGGTCGGCTCGTATGACGAGCATGTTCAGGGCAGCACGCTTTCGGGCGACAACGGTCTTTCTCTTCTGGCTGTTGGCTCGATCACCGGGACAGGGGCGAACCTTCTGAGCGATCATGGGCCTGTCAGCCTTCAGACAAAGAACGGCGATATCTCTCTGCTCTCCGCAACGGAGCATCATGACAGCTTTGCCTCGTATAGTGAGAGCGGGGTTTCGTTTGGTAGTTCGGGGATGGATTATCACCACAACACAGTGTCGACACAGACGGAGGCGGTTCTGTCTGTTGGCAGCACGGTGTCCGGCGATACGGTTTCGATCCAGTCCGGGAAAAATCTGACGATTGTCGGTTCGGGCGTTGTTGGCACGGGGGATGTCACGCTTGGTGCCGTGGGCGATATCTCGATCCGGAGCGCAGAGCAGACGCTGAGCATCACGGATAATCAGAACGGGAAGAAAGCCGGTGTTTTCAGCATGGGGAACAGCATGCTGCCTGTTGGCGTCGGCGTTGGCCTTCAGCAGAACAGCAACACGACGACGATAAAGCAGGTGACGAATGTCGCGAGCACGGTCGGCTCCCTGTCCGGTGATCTGACGGTTCATTCTGGTGGCGCGGTGATGTTGCAGGATGCGCATCTTTCATCCGGCGGTGACATGGCGATCATCGGCAAGAGTGTCACGTTTGATGTGTCGCATGACACAACGACGCAGACACAAACACAGAAGTCCAATTTCTCCGGTTTGACGGCATCGTTGAGCGGGGTGGTCGGGAACGCCTACACCGCTGCGGCGGTTGCTGCGTCGGACCGTCCGTCCGATCCGCGTCTACAGGCTCTGGAAGCCGGGCAGGCCGGGTATGCCAGCTATGAGGCGTATAAGGCGGTTGATGCGGCCACGTCTTCGGGCGGTAACGGTCAGCTGTTGCAGGTCGATGTCGTGGTCGGCGGCTCAGGCAGTAAAGCCAATGATCGTTATTTCAGCAGCACGGCACAGGGAAGTGTTGCGTTTGCAGGTGGCAATCTGTCTGTGGTGTCGACCGATGGCGACATCACGGCACGTGGGGCGACCCTGAAGGCGGGCGGGAACGCGGCGTTTGTCTCGACCGGAAACATCATTTTTCAGTCAGGGGAGAACAGCACGCAATACAGCAACGACAATGTCTCTAAATCCGCTGCTGTCGGTGTGTATGCGGGGATCGGCACGCAAAGCACGGGCTATGGTGTTGAGGGCAGCGCGAGCTGGTCTCAGGGCGGGACTGTTGCCAGCAGCACGACGCCTGTGAACACGGTGGTGGCGGCGGGGAACACGCTTGTTCTGGTCAGCGGAAAAGACACGCGTCTGGAAGGGGCTGATGCTTCTGCGAACAAAATCGTTGCAAGCATCGGCGGGGACCTGATCCTGAAAAGCATGCAGGCCACCGCGAGCGGCAGCAGCAGCCAGGCCGGCGGCTCGGTGAATGTCCAGATCGGGATAACGGGCACCAGCGGCGGCTCTGCTTCTGTGGCGGCTTCGAATATCAACAATGGCTACGCTTCTGTTGTTTCCCAGACGGGGCTTTTTGCTGGGAAGGGTGGCCTGAACGTAACCGTTGGCGGCAATACATCGCTGACCGGTGCGGTGATCTCCAGCCTTGCGCCTGCGAATGATAACACTCTGAACACCGGCACACTGACGGTGAGCAATCTGGATAATCACCGGGATAACTCTGCCGTCTCGATGACTGCCAGCGCGTCAAGCAGCGGCACGGGCAGCGGCGGCGGTGTCGCCCAAACCAGCGATAGCGCGCACAGCACAACCCTGTCCGCGATCACCAGCAATGTCGGTGTGACGGTGCGTGACGGCTCTGTTCCATCGAATTTGCTGCGTCCGGATCAGCTGACGGCGAACACATCACTCGGCACAGTCACGGGCGGTATCGCGGGGAATGGCGGCACGGCGCTGCAAACCACGAACGGGTTGCAGAACAAGTTCGATCCGCAGCAGACGCGCAATGATCTCGCTTTCAATCAGGGAGTAGCAACGCTTTTTGGTCAGGTCGCTAATGAGGTCGCCGGGGCACAGATACGCAATGTGGGGTGGAAGGAAGACAGTGCGGAAGCCTTGGCGCTGCATGCTGTGATCGGTGCCGCGCAGGGTGCCATCGCAGGAAGCGGCAGTGCAGGAAGTATTCTGGCTGGTGGTCTTGGCGCAGAGGCTGGAACGTATTCCTCGGCGCAATTACAGCAATATTTGTGGGATGACTATCTGCATGGTGGCTCGATCCGGCCCGATAGCCCGGCTGGCCATGTCGTCATCCTCATGGCGAGTGCGGCTATTGGGTCTGGTATAGGGGCATTAACCGGCGTAGGCATGGGCGGTGCAGGGATCGGTGCGATTTTGGGTGGTTCCGCAGCAGCCAGCTCTACACTCTACAATATGGAGGAGCCTCTTGATGAAGAGGTCAGTCGCCCTGTCGGTCCGAATGGTGAGCCTCTGACGGAGGAGGAAATCCTCGAGACGCGTAACTTCAACGTTGCTGCGAGAGAACTTGCGGAGATTGATCCGAAGAACCCTGCTTTGCAAATGCTGATCCCTCGGAACTATGTGCCGACCCGTGAAGATGTAGTGCGGATGCAGCAGGCGCTGGCAGAGGCAAGGAACATTAAGGCCCTCAATACAACAGCAGATGGTTTGCTGGAGCTGATCAAGAATGCTTCTGTTGGTACAGAAAATCTTTCTGTAGCCGATCAGGCTACTTTGGATGCCAGAAAAGCATTGTTGGAAACACTCTCTAATCGGAGTGGTGGTTTATCCAATTTATTCAGACTGAATGGTGATTTTGCCGGTACCCCTATTGGTGATCCTGGCAGTCCACGTGAAATGCCTGCCAGTGCTAACCCTGATCAAACCGCTGAGCAGTTTGCGTTCAATGCATTCAACGGTAGAGTGCCGACAAGTTTTAAATTAATCGTGGGTAAGCCTGGCGCATGGGTTGCGAAATTCAGTGATGGTAGTGCTATAACCTTTCGTCGAGCTGGCCAAGCAGGTCAGGATACACTGCCGACAACAGCAACTGTTGAGATCAATGATCCTGTGGTAAAGGAATTAAATTCAGATAGGATTCTAAAGTTAAAATTTCCTCGTGAGTAGAATGATGTGTGATCAAAAAATTCTCCAAGCTTACCAAGATGATATTTATATGTTGAGCATTACGGAGATGGCTATTTATAGTATTCTTCCTGGAATAGAATTGTATGATCAGATTACAGGTGAATCGACATGGAAAGATAGAGTGATTGGTTTTGTCGAAGCCTCTTGTAAAACTGGCATAGCAGAAATTGATACTAGCATAAAAATATCTACATGGGGGATTCTGGAAAATCTAAAAAATACTGATCCTAATGGTGATGATGGGATCCAAGCCTGGTATGGCTATCAATTATACTCTACTGCATATGGTAAAGAATTAATAAAGGGTTTTAATATAGGGGGGCTAAAGAGGCCCCTTTCCCCATCATTTGTGGAGTGGGCAAAGTTGTATATGCTCAAATAAAGAAATAAAATGATGCTGCCTGGGCATGTGGAGTGAGACTAAATACAGGCGGCATATTGCTCCGCTCTCGACCGGGACTACCCTATTATAGTCTGCGCAAAATACACGCGGTTCAGTAGCGAGAACGTCACGAAATCCGCTGCCTTACGGCTTTACCCACCTCGGCATGATGGTCAGCGGCGAGGTTGCGAAATCTTATCGCGACAAAGCCGATCGTGATGTTCAGGCGGCCTCTGAGAAGCTTGAGAATGATCGCCGGAATGGCGCTGATTCCAGCACGCTTGCGGCGGATGAGTCTGATCTGAAGAACAAGCAGGCTACGGCTGATTTCTGGTCCGGCTACGGCTCCGGCCTGATGCATATGGTGGTGGCAGGCACGGGTGCCGCGCTGGGCGGCGGGAACGTCGCGGGGGCGATGGCGGGCAGTGCTGCGGGTGATGCGGCCTCTGGCGCTCTCTCCGGCTTTACCGGTCAGGTAACGGCTGATCTCCCTGCCTGGCTGCGTCCGATCGCGACGAACATCGTGACATCAACCGTGAGCGGTGTCGCCGGTGGGATTGCCGGCAGCGCGGTTGGCGGCAGCGGTGGCACGCTCAGTGGTGCCGGTGCGGCGATGAGCGCGGATGAGTTCAACCGGCAACTGCATCCGGTTGAACTGGACCGGATCAGGCAGCTTGCGAACGGTGACCCTAAGCGGGAGGCGGCTCTGACGGCTGCGGCCTGTGCTTTGGTGAAATGCTACGCGGAGTATGCTGAGGGCAGTCAGGAATACATATTCTGGAAGAGCATTGCGGATATTGGTGCCTCTTCCGGTTATGCGGATCTGCGCAATCAGTTGAGTTCGCAGACTGCATTTTTTCAGGGAGGGAGTACCCCTGGCCACAGTCCTTCTGCAGAACAGGCACTTTTTGGTTATTCCGCGTCTGATGCTGCAATTGACGCGTTGAGTGCGTTTGATTCCGGTCACGGTCGTGTTCTCACGAAAGGGATGGCTACCTTGCAGGTCGCCGGTGGATATACGGCTTCTGTGACGGGTCGTGCGCTGACGATCAGCGGTATCACCAGCTGCGCGGCAAGCTTTGGCAGTGGCTGTATGGTTGCTGCCGGTGGCATTGTTCTGAGTGGTTGGGCTGCTGATCAGGTAGCGGCTGGCCTGATGACGATCAGTGGTCATCCGACGGGGACCTTCGGCGCACAGGCTCTGGTTTCTGTCTTTGGGATGTCTCCGGGGGCCGCGGAGCTTCTGTATGGCATGGCCGGAGGAGCCGCGGCCTCTGCTGCCGGCTCAGCACGGCAGATACCCGGAACCGTGATCGTGAAAGACGGCGAGATGAACGTCGTCGGGCAGCCGGGTGTGCAGGTGAAGGGGTATGGAGGACAGACTGAAAATATTATTGCTTCTTATAATCCGCTAAATAAAGGTCCACTACCGGATGAGATTGCGGCAACATTTCGTAGTGGTACATATCGAGAAGTTGTAAATAATAAACCAATAACTTTATATAGAATTATTGGTGACAATGGTAATCCTGCAGGTCCATATTGGACAAAGGTTGAACCTAAAGGTCCATTGCAATCAGTTATTGATAGTGCATTAGACCAAAATTGGGGTAACACAGCAACCAAAGTAGTAGAAATGCAAGTTCCTGCCGGGACACATTTTTTTGAGGGGGTTGCTGCCCATCAGCGTGGACTAGTAGGAGGGGGTAATCAAATATATTTTGATAAAACTCTTACACCCTTTGATCCGAGGTGGATTAAATAATGACGAGCTGCAATTGGGAAGAAATTGCTTCCTTTGAATCTCTTTCGGAATATCGTCGTTTTGTGCAATGGATTCAAAACCAAGTAAATAATGGGTTATGTGAAGAAATATATAAAAAAAATCTTCATGAGAGTGAATGGAATGATAGATGGTTTGTCTGTAAAGATTCGGGAAAGATTTGGAAATTATCCTGTCCTGATCCTGGATATTTTTCAGGATCTTGGTTGCCAATAAATGATGAAATGTAATAAAAATATAAAATTTGCAATTTTTTGAGTTTATGGGCAGGGGTATTTTAGAGAAGAAGCGCCAAAAGCTGGATTCTGGTCACAGAGATCTAGCTTTTTGGTTATTCCACGTCTGATGCTGCAATTGACGCGTTGAGTGCGTTTGATTCCGGTCACGGTCGTGTTCTCACGCAAGGGATGGCTACCTTGCAGGTCGCCGGTGGATATACGGCTGCGGTAACGGGTCGTGCGCTGACGATCAGCGGTATCACCAGCTGCGCGGCAAGCTTTGGCAGTGGCTGTATGGTTGCTGCCGGTGGCATTGTTCTGAGTGGTTGAGCTGCTGATCAGGTAGCAGCGGGCCTGATGACGATCAGTGGTCATCCGACGGGGACTTTCGGCGCACAGGCTCTGGTTTCTGTCTTTGGGATGTCTCCGGGGGCCGCGGAGCTTCTGTATGGCATGGCGGGGGGAGCCGCAGCCTCTGCTGCCGGGTCAGCACGGCAGATACCCGGAACCGTGATCGTGAAAGACGGCGAGATGACCGTCGTCGGGCAGCCGGGTGTTCAGGTGAAGGGGTATGGAACGACCCCAAAAGAAAATAATGTATCGTTATCTAATGTTCCAGATTCGAATGAGTATGTAGATATACTTTCTCCAGATACTCGTCAGCACATTCTTTACGGTGATGACTTTAGCCGGGGTGGTCATTATCCTCCTGGCAATCCAGGCAAGACGCTATTCCCAGAATCTATGACTCCTGATTAGGTGATTCATGATATTGGCGATATTGCTACGTCGCCAAGCACGAAATGGTATGTTCAATCTGGAAGCGGTGGGTATTATACTGCTTCTGGCAAGCCTGCGCGATGGGCTGCATGGGAAACCCGTGATGGTATTCAAATACGTGTTATTTTTGAGCCGGCCACTGGAAGAGTAGTAACTGCATATCCTGATTTTGCTGGCCCGTCTCAAGGAGCAAAGAGGGTTAAATAATGACCATGGAAATTATACAAAGAATATATGATTTGGGAGAAAAATTAAGAGGTCGCCTTGAGCAGTGGAAGATTGATTCTGCTCTTGAATATATTGAACATAATGAATCGCTTCTTGCATTTGAAATGCTTTGTGATCATATCGGTGATGATGGTGTATTAATTTCTTCTGATGAATTTAGAGAAATAATAAATATAGGATCTTCTCCTGGAATGAAATTAAGTGAATTAGATAAAAAAATGCTTAAATCTCTTGTGATTGATTCAAAATGACCTGACTGTCCGGTGATCTGACGGTTCATTCTGGTGGCGCGGTGATGTTGCAGGATGCGCATCTTTCATCCGGCGGTGACATGGCGATCATCGGCAAGAGTGTCACGTTTGATGTGTCGCATGACACAACGACGCAGACACAAACACAGAAGTCCAATTTCTCCGGTTTGACGGCATCGTTGAGCGGGGTGGTCGGGAACGCCTACACCGCTGCGGCGGTTGCTGCGTCGGACCGTCCGTCCGATCCGCGTCTACAGGCTCTGGAAGCCGGGCAGGCCGGGTATGCCAGCTATGAGGCGTATAAGGCGGTTGATGCGGCCACGTCTTCGGGCGGTAACGGTCAGCTGTTGCAGGTCGATGTCGTGGTCGGCGGCTCAGGCAGTAAAGCCAATGATCGTTATTTCAGCAGCACGGCACAGGGAAGTGTTGCGTTTGCAGGTGGCAATCTGTCTGTGGTGTCGACCGATGGCGACATCACGGCACGTGGGGCGACCCTGAAGGCGGGCGGGAACGCGGCGTTTGTCTCGACCGGAAACATCATTTTTCAGTCAGGGGAGAACAGCACGCAATACAGCAACGACAATGTCTCTAAATCCGCTGCTGTCGGTGTGTATGCGGGGATCGGCACGCAAAGCACGGGCTATGGTGTTGAGGGCAGCGCGAGCTGGTCTCAGGGCGGGACTGTTGCCAGCAGCACGACGCCTGTGAACACGGTGGTGGCGGCGGGGAACACGCTTGTTCTGGTCAGCGGAAAAGACACGCGTCTGGAAGGGGCTGATGCTTCTGCGAACAAAATCGTTGCAAGCATCGGCGGGGACCTGATCCTGAAAAGCATGCAGGCCACCGCGAGCGGCAGCAGCAGCCAGGCCGGCGGCTCGGTGAATGTCCAGATCGGGATAACGGGCACCAGCGGCGGCTCTGCTTCTGTGGCGGCTTCGAATATCAACAATGGCTACGCTTCTGTTGTTTCCCAGACGGGGCTTTTTGCTGGGAAGGGTGGCCTGAACGTAACCGTTGGCGGCAATACATCGCTGACCGGTGCGGTGATCTCCAGCCTTGCGCCTGCGAATGATAACACTCTGAACACCGGCACACTGACGGTGAGCAATCTGGATAATCACCGGGATAACTCTGCCGTCTCGATGACTGCCAGCGCGTCAAGCAGCGGCACGGGCAGCGGCGGCGGTGTCGCCCAAACCAGCGATAGCGCACACAGCACAACCCTGTCCGCGATCACCAGCAATGTCGGTGTGACGGTGCGTGACGGCTCTGTTCCATCGAATTTGCTGCGTCCGGATCAGCTGACGGCGAACACATCACTCGGCACAGTCACGGGCGGTATCGCGGGGAATGGCGGCACGGCGCTGCAAACCACGAACGGGTTGCAGAACAAGTTCGATCCGCAGCAGACGCGCAATGATCTCGCTTTCAATCAGGGAGCAGCAAGCCTTTTTGGTCAGGTCGCTAATGAGGTCGTAGGCAATCTTATTACTTCACGCGGCTGGAGTGAGAGTGATCCCCGCTCCCTTTTGCTTCATGGTATGATTGGTGCTCTACAGGGTTATATAGCAGGCAATACAGGTTTGAGTGCCCTGAGTGGCGGATTAGGGGCGGCTGGTGGAACAGCACTGACTCAATGGATGGGTAACTATCTGATTGAGCATGGGGTACAACCTGACAGTGCTGAAGGCCGTATTTTATTGCAACTCGCCAGTGCAGCCGTTGGTGCTGGAATAGGCGGCCTTACGAATGGTCAATTTGGCGCGCTGATTGGAGCTTCTGCTGCACAGAGTGCGACATTATTCAACTATCTGACGCATTCGCAGGCGGTGGAGAAGATCAAGGCTGAAAAAGCGCTTGCAGCTTGCGAAAGCAGTGGTAGCTGCAGTCAGGAAGATATAAACAATTACAAAGATACGATCAAAAATCTTCAGGATATTGATAATCAGACAAATCTTGCCCTTGTGCAGGCCTGTCTGACGGGTGGGTCTCTTTCTTGTTTAGCACAAAGCCAAAGGTTAAGTAATGCAGCTGCAACATGGAGAGCGGCAGATATCGCAGGCGTAGATATCAATAGCCCTGATATTCTTGCTTTAAAGCAGGAATATCAAACGCTCCGGGCGGTAGATATTCTGACTCAAAAAATTATAAATTCCCGTGATGCCGTATATCTTGGCTCTATTCTCAAAGGGTTTGATGTGGGTGCCGCTGGTGGCGCCGTTGCGGCCCTATCCGGAATTGCAGCTTACGAAGGCATTGAAGCAGCGGCCACAATCCGCGCTTTGTGTGGCACAAGCGTAGCCTGTTATACGAATTACTTTGGCATTCTTGTTCATGATATTCTTGCTACCACACCTGAATTGGGTGGTTCTCCTACAGCTGCCACCTTACTGGCTGGAGCGATAGGGGCCGCTAAAACTTCGTTGGTAGCTACTCGCGCCGGGAGTGCCCTTCCTGAAATTTATACCAGCGCAGAGCCAATGGAGTCAGTGTTTCCACAGTTGCTTGGTGTCAATCCACATTATACTGTGGAAGGAAGGAACAATAATTGTGTTTCCTGCGCAAATGCGGTTTATAGTCGACTGACTGGAGAAAATTCATCAGCAGTTGCAGATAATCTTGGGCTGGGAACAAGTAGTCATCTTGATGCTGCATATTTTAGTGCTCCTGGTAGTGTAAGCGAAGTTACTGACTATATGAAGGGATTGGAATCTGGTGAAAGCCGTTTGATTATTGTTAAACAGAAAGGAGAGGTAGATCATGCAATTGTTGCAACGAATCTGAATGGAAAAGTATATTTTATTGATGGACAAAGTGGTTTAATAGTTAATATTAATCCTAAATTTATGCTAAAGGTTGGCTACCTAAATTTTGAAAGTGAAAAAGTTCCTTGGGAAAAATAAAATGAAAAAGAGAAATTACGATGATTCTAAAATTAAAGCAGAGGAAATGCTTCGTTCTGAAATGCAATTTACTAAAATAGAAGAAAATATTAGTATAATTGATGATGATTGCATTAAAGGAAATGGTTTTTGGATATTTTTTATAAATAAAAATATTAATATTCATGAACATGATTGGTTTGCAAGGCAATTTTGTGCTTGTGTAATAGGAGAGTATGGGGGCGTAAGATATATGAGAGATTTAAGAAATAACCCGACTGAATTGCAAAAAGCTTTGGATGGATTAGCTATTTCATATGGCGTTGATAAACGTGAATGATTTTAAAAATAAAATTTTTGACTCAAAATTAACTTTAAAAATCAAGTGGTGTTTCTTTTCGTGGGTCTTGGATGGATTATCATCGCAACATGGTGTTAACGCAGACGGAGGCGTTTCTGTTTGTTGGTGGTACTGTGTCTAGTGAAATGGTTTCGATCTGATCAAGTAAAAATCTAGATATTATTGGCTCTTCTGCTGTTGACAGAAGAAGTGTTTTGCTTGGCGCAGCGGCTGGAACGTATTCCTCGGCGCAATTACAGCACTATTTGTGGCAGGATTATCTGCAAGGTGGTGCGATCCGTCCTGATAGCCCGGCTGGCCATGTCGTCATCCTCATGGCGAGTGCGGCTATTGGCTCTGGGATAGGGGCATTGACCGGCGTAGGGATGGGCAGTGCAGGGATCGGTGCGATCCTGGGTGGTTCCGCAGCAGCCAGCTCTACACTTTACAATCAGGAGGAACCTCTTGATGAAGAGGTCAATCGTCCTGTCGGTCCGCGTGGTGAGCCTCTGACGGACGAGGAAATCCTCGACACACATAACTTCAACGTTGCTGCCAGAGAACTTGCGAAGATTGATCCGGAGAACTCTGCGCTGAAAATGCTGATACCACAGAATTATGTGCCGACCCGTGAAGATGTGGTGCGGATGCAGCAGGCGCTGGCAGAGGCAAGGAACATTAAGTCCCTCAATACAACAGCGGATGGTTTGCAGGAGCTGATCAAGAATGCTCCCGTTGGTACGGAAAATCTTTCTGCTGCCGATCAGGCGACTTTGGATGCCAGAAAAGCATTGTTGGAAACACTCTCTAATCGGAGTGGTGGTTTATCGAATTTATTCAGACTGAATGGTGATTTTGTCGGTACACCTAAGGGTGATCCTGGCAGTCCACGTGAAATGCCCGCCAGTGCTAACCCTGATCAAACGGCTGAGCAGTTTGCGTTCAATGCATTCAATGGTAGAGTGCCGACAAGTTTTAAGCCAATCCCGGGTAAGCCGGGGGCATGGGTTGCGGGATTTAATGATGGTAGTGCTATAACCTATCGTCGAGCTGGGCAAGCAGGTCGGGATACACTGCCGACGACAGCTACTGTTGAGATCAATGATCCTGTAGTAAAATCATTGAATTCAAATAAGCTTCTAAAATTTAAATTTCCACGAGAGTAGAATGATGTGTGATCAAAAAATTCTTGAATCTTATCAAGATAGTATTTATCTCCTGAGTATTACGGAGATGAGTCCTGTAAGTCTTTTGACTGAAATAGAATTATATGATCGGATTACAGGTGAATCGACATGGAAAGATAGAGTGATTGGTTTTGTTGAAGCTGCTTGTAAAACTGGAATAGCAGATATTGATGTTGGAATAGAAATATCTATATGGCAGGCCATAGAGAATATAAAAAATACTGATCAACATAGTGATGGGATCGTATTTTGGAATGGCTATCAATTATGCTCTACTGCATATGGTAAAGAATTAATAAAGGGTTTTAATATAGGGGGGCTAAAGAGGCCTCTTTCCCCATCATTTGTGGAATGGGCAAAGCTGTATATGCTAAAATAAAATGATGCTGCCCGGGCGTGTAGAGTGAGACTAAATACAGGCGGCATCTGAGAAGCTTGAGAATGATCGCCGGAATGGCGCTTATTCCAGCACGCTCGCATCGGATGAGGCTGATCTGAAGCGTGCGCTGCAAGTTTCTGAATTCTGCGCAGGATACGACTGTTTTACCGGCGTATCTTTACAGGCCGGTATTCCGTTGTATGCGGATTACCCGGAGCAAATTGCCAGATGAGATCGTTGTTTGCAGAAACAGCGAGCAAAGAACTGCAGACAGTGCCATATCCATTTTTTTCAGGTAGGCAAATGCTGCTTTCGTAGGGGGCGTCCTGGTTGGCCATAATTGAGGGCCATGCGCCCCAGTCGGGCAGAGAGGGAGCAGCAATTGTCTGGAAAATCGGCAGGAAGCGTACTGCGCGGGGGCTGGGAGTGTAATGCGGATCATGAGCGGTGAACATGTTGATTCCCGCTTTGAGAGTGATAACCTCCGGTTTCCCGGGCAAACTTTTGCCCACCAGGCAGAAAGCGTTGTTCCGGTCGGCAATCACCAGATGAAAGCCGCGCCAAGCGCTTGCATCCAGTTCTTCGAGTGCCTGCACGGCTTCTTTTGCACTGCCATGGCGCAGAGCGAGAAGTGGGAGGTCTCCCCGGCTTCGTTTACCGGCAACCGGGCCGAGCGTGCCGGTGCGATTGAGCACGGCGGCCACCACGCCCTGATCGTTGATAGCCATCCATGTACCACCAGCCACGTTATCCAGACCACCCGTGACCGCCATATCCGGCCAATGCCGGGCAGGAGGCAGCCAGGGACGCGCCAGTCGTTCATCCCGGTTGGCGGCGATCAACAACGGCCAGTCCGTGCCGGGACGGTGGAGAAGGACCAACGTACACATGCCCGGTCTCCTTTAGCCGCCCCTTCATACCGCCGGTTCAGCCGAACAGGCGTGCGAACACGGTATCAACATGCTTCAGATGCATCGATGGGTCCATGGCTGCGTCGATCTGCTCGGCGGTGATGCGACCTGCTACTTCAGGATCGGCCAGCAGATTGTCGCGGAAGCCTCGCGCATCCGGCAGGCCGAGCTTGGTCCATGTCGCCATCGCATTGCGCTGGACAATACGATATGCATCTTCGCGCAGGATACCGGCACGGGTGAGGGCCAATAGAACCTCGCCGCTGTGCACTACACCGCCAAGACTCTCCAGATTGCTGCTCATCTGATCGGGGTAGACGGTCAGCTTTGCCATCATGCCCGCGAGACGGGCCAGCGCGAAATCCAGTGTGACCGTCGCATCGGGGCCGATCGCGCGCTCCACCGATGAGTGGCTGATATCCCGCTCATGCCACAGCGCCACGTTTTCCAGCGCCGGAACCGCCGCGGCCCGCACCACGCGGGCGAGGCCGGTCAGGTTTTCGCTCAGCACCGGATTGCGCTTGTGCGGCATCGCGGAGGAGCCTTTCTGTCCGGCATGGAAGAATTCCTCAGCCTCCCGCACCTCACTGCGCTGAAGGTGGCGGACCTCGATCGCCAGCCGCTCGATCCCGCTGGCGATCACCGCCAGCGTGCAGAAGAACGCGGCATGGCGGTCACGGGGGATAACCTGGGTGGAGACCGGCTCCACGCTCAATCCCAGCTTCTCGGCTACATAGGCCTCAATACGGGGGTCGAGATGCGCGTAGGTGCCGACCGCGCCGCTGATTGCGCAGGTGGCGATTTCCGCGCGAGCCTGCTCCAGCCGCTTCCGGTTGCGGGCGAATTCGGCATAATGGCCGGCGAGTTTCAAGCCGAAGCTGGTCGGCTCCGCATGGATGCCATGGCTGCGGCCGATGGTGGGGGTATATTTGAACTCAATCGCCCGCGCTTTCAGTGCCGCCAGAACCTCGTCCAGATCAGCCAGCAGGATGTCGGCGGCCTGTGTCATCTGTACAGACAGGCAGGTGTCCAGAACGTCGCTGGAGGTCATGCCTTGATGCACGAAGCGGCTGTCGGGACCGATCCCTTCGGCCAGCCAGGTGAGGAAGGCGATCACGTCATGCCGGGTTTCGGCCTCGATCGCGTCGATCCGGTCCAGATCGGCCTGGGTGATGGTGGCGACCTTGGCGTTGCCGCGCTCGCGGATGGTGCGGGCAGCCTCTTCCGGGATCATACCGGTTTGTGCCATGGCCTCGGCGGCCAGTGCCTCGATCTCGAACCAGATGCGGTAACGGTTTTCCGGCGCCCAGATGGCGGCCATGATAGGGCGGGTATAGCGGGGAACCATGATCGGGATCTCGTCTTCCAAAGCGGGCGGAGAGGAAGGTAGAAACCCGCCTGCACCGTTTTGGCAACCCCCTGTCGTGTGGGTGGGGGAACAGGCCGGGCCTTTAACCCGGTAGAGGATGGAAAAGATAATGGACTCTCTCTTTCCGGACGGACTGGTTTTCAGCCCTGCGGTGATCAAATTTTTTCAGGTCGTGTTCATTGATGTGGCCCTGGCGGGTGATAATGCGCTGCTGGTAGGGCTGGCTGTGGCCGGACTGCCGGCCGAGCAGCGGCGTAAAGCGGTGTTCTGGGGCATTGCCATTGCAACCGGTATCCGCATTGCGGCTGGTTTGCTGGCGTTGCAACTTCTGGCAATCATCGGCTTGACGCTTGCTGGTGGCTTGTTGCTGCTCTGGGTCTGCTGGCGCATGTATAGGGAATTGCGCCGTCAGGAACCGCATCTCGAGGTATCCCCTCCGACCAAAACCATGCGACAGGCGATGACGCAGATTGTGCTCGCCGATCTTTCCATGAGCCTCGATAACGTTTTGGCCGTGGCTGGTGCGGCAGAGGGGCACCCTTATATCTTGATGGCGGGTTTGGTGCTGTCGGTGGTGCTGATGGGGCTGGTGGCCAATGCGCTGGCGAATCTGCTGTCCCGTTATCGCTGGATCGCGTGGGTCGGGCTGGCAGTGGTGATGTATGTCGCGCTGAAAATGATCTGGGATGGTGTGCAGGAATTCAGCGATACCGAGCCCGGCGTACCAGTCTGGGTACCGATGTGGCTGCGTCACGGCATCGGCCAGTTGCATCAGCTGGTGGCAGGATGAGGTAGATTTCTGGACAGTGTGGCAGGCTTACGGCGGTGTGGTTGGGGTCTGTGTCGGGAATTTCTCTTGAGAGCGGGGAAAGGCTGACGGGTTTCCGCGCGGTTCTTCCTCCCGGCTGGAGGAGGCATTGTAAAGTACGGATTCCCGCGGGCAGCGTAGTGTGGCGATGCAGCCGACCGGCATGCCATGTTTGCGCCTGTGATGGGCCATATCATTGAGATCCGCCAGTGTGAAGCTGAAGCCGTGCAGGGAGGCTACGGCTGCGACCAGACTGAGTCCCAGCCCTGTCCCCTCCACATGGCGGCTGCGATCGGATCGATAGAAGCGCCGGGTGACCAGCTCGCGCTCGAAAGCCGAGATGCCAGGGCCCGTATCGCTGACGCTGATCAGCATGGAGCCATCATGCGCCAGAGACGCTTCCACCATGATATCACCCGGTGCCGGCGTAAACTTGATGGCATTACCGACCAGATTGGCGAGCGCCTCCATCAATAGATCGGCATCGGCATAGATCGCCGGAACAGGGGGCGACGGGGTGGTAATGCCCAATGTCAGCCCGGCATCTTCTGCGATGCTGCCATACAGTGCTTCAAGGTCGGACAGCAGGTCCGGCAGATTGACGGCACTGAAATGGGAGCGCCGCTGACCCGTCTCTATTTCCGCGATGCGCAGGAGGGCCGTAATAATACTCAGCGTGCGATCCGTCCCATTCAGGGCAAGATCAATGGCGGTATGGGCCGAATCCAGATCCTGTGCTGAGCGGGCCTGTTCCAGCCGCATCCGCACCCGTGTCAGCGGTGTTCGCAGGTCATGGGCGATATTGTCGCCCGCGCTTTTCAGATCGCGGATCAGATCCTCGATACGGTCCAGCATACCGTTGATGCTGGTAGAGAGGCGGTCGAAATCTCCGTCTCCGCCCCGCAGGGACAGTCGTTCGCTGAGGTCACCATTCATGATACGGGCGATGGAGGTATGAAAATCACGCACACGATCCAGCGTCTTTGCACTGATCCATACCGCCACGATCAGCGCCAGGATAACAGCAGGTACAACCCCCATCAGCAGGGCGCGCAGTACCACGTGCCGCAATTCATCCAGTTGTTCGATATTGCGGGCCAGAATCAAAATCCGTCCATCATGAATACGCAGGGCGACGGCGCGCATTTTTTCGCGCACGCTGTATTCGCCATCCAGACGCAGCAGTTTGATGCCATGCGCAACCCCATCTACCGGCAGATACTTAGGCAGATGCAGCAGATTGCCGACAATGCGAGTGCCATCCGCCTCGAAAACACCAACCAGTGTCACGCGGTGCAGGTCGTTCACGACATTCAGATCAACGGCGCGGAGCGTATCTTCCATACGATCCGCGACGAGCTGTCTGGCATCATGGGCCAGTGTCCTGTCCACACGTTCCGTTTCCAGAATGGATGTCTGTACGTAAATGAATGAAAACAGACACAGAATGGCCAGCAGGAATGAACCTCCCAATGCCATTGCCAGCCGAAAGGTGGTGGTGTGGAAGATCTCCCTGATCACTGCAGGGGGGGAAGTGGGACTGGATGTACCTGGCGGCGTATGACTGGATGACAAAAGAGCGTGTCCTGCCTGGTGGATCAGGCGGAGGGCGTGCTGCTGGTCTCGGAGGGGATGCGCAGCATGAAACCGGCACCGCGCACAGTATGGATCAATCCGTCCCCGCCAGCCTCGGCCAGCTTACGACGCAGCTTGCCCATATGCACATCGACCAGATTGGTCTCTGGCAGGAAGCGATAACGCCAGATGTCTTCCAGCAGCATCGCCCGTGTCACCACCTGATCAGGACGCCGCATCATGTATTCCAGCAGCTTCAGCTCCATGGCCAGCAGATCAACCGTTTTGTCCGCGCAGGAAAGCGTGCGGTTCAGCAGATCCAGCCGCAGCGGGCCAGCGCGCAGTTGCAGGCTGGCCTGACTGACTGGGCGCCGAACCAGCGCCTCGATTCGTGCTATGAGTTCTTCCAGCGAAAAAGGTTTGACGAGATAATCATCGCCGCCGGCACGTAGTCCTTCGATACGATCATCCACCGCGCCAAGAGCGCTCAGGACCAGGGCAGGTGTCTGAATATTCTGCTCCCGCAACCGTCCGATCAGACTTAACCCATCCAGTTCAGGCAGCATCCGATCAACAATCATAACATCGAAGCCGGATTTGGTTGCTGCCTCCAGACCTTGCGTGCCTGTGACTGCCAGTTGGGTATCATAGTTGCGAGCTAGGAGATTTGACTGAAGGGACGGACCGACTTCTTCATCGTCTTCTATGACCAGTACGCTTGTCATGTTATTTCCCATGGCTACCGTCCTTTGTCATTAAGAATAGTCTTGCCGCAGCGGCAATTAAAAGGCGCATTATATTCGAAGGCAATAAGCGTGGACGTGGTCACAGCAGGCCCTGCTTGCGAAAACTGCTCCATCCATGCCGCCCGATGATGACATGGTCATGCAGATCAAGCGAGAGAAGACGCCCGGCTTCCCGTAATTCTCTGGTCATACGGATATCCTCGGCGGACGGGGTAGGGTCTCCGCTGGGATGGTTGTGCACCACGATCAGGGCGGTCGCATGCAGTTCCAGGGCGCGTTTCACGACTTCCCGTGGATAGACAGGTGCGTGATTGACCGTGCCATGCGCGAGAATTTCATCCGCGATCAACTGGTTGCGGTTGTCGAGAAACAGCACCCGGAACTGCTCATTCTTTTCCCTCGCCAAAGAAGCATTGAGATAGGCGATCAGCCTTTCCCAGTTGTTCAGCACCGGCTGTGCCACGGCATCGGCGCGCAGCAGACGCAGCGATGCCGCCCGCACCAGAGCCAGCGCCGCAGCACCTGCTTCTCCCACTCCCTTGATGGTGGTCAGTTCCCTGGGGGATGCACTGATGACGGCTGCAAAACTGCCGAAATGGTTCAGCAGGTCTTTTGCCAGCGGCTTGGTATCGCGGCGTGGAAGCGCCAGAAACAGCAGCATCTCCAGCATTTCGTAATCCGCCAGCGCCTCCGGCCCATGCGTCAGCAGCCGGTTGCGCATCCTGGCCCGATGCCCCTCGGTTCCTTTGCCGGGCGGGACCGATGTCACCAGGGCAGAATTGGCAGCAACATCCTCGACAGAGAGCACGGGGGAGAGGGTTTCGGAAACCGATGTTTCCTGGCGCAGGATATGTCTGCCCAGCGGGCCAGAAGCTTCTCCGACGCCTTTAGCCATGCCGCCGGTTTCCTATTTTCTTTCGCGTATCGTCAAACTGGATAGGGCCACGCATTGTATCCGGCAGGGGAGAGGGTGAAAATTTCAGTGCCTGTCTCTGTGATGCCAATCATGTGTTCATATTGTGCGGACAGGCTGCGATCCCGTGTAACCGCGGTCCATTCATCGTCCAGAACCTTTACGTCCGGACGGCCCGCATTCACCATTGGCTCTATGGTGAAGAACATGCCGGGTTTCAGCACGGTACCGCTGCCGCGCCGACCGTAATGCAACACGTTGGGGGCGGCGTGAAAGGTGCGGCCAATTCCATGACCGCAGAAATCCCGTACGACCGACATGCGTTTGTTTTCCACAAAGCTCTGGATCGCATGACCGATATCACCCAGTGTTGCGCCGGGCTTTGCCGCTTCGATGCCACGCATCAGGCTTTGATAGGTCACATCCATCAGCACGCGCGCTTTGGTGGCCGGGGTGCCGGCCGCATACATGCGGCTGCTGTCGCCATGCCAGCCATCCAGAATGACGGTGACATCAATGTTGAGGATATCGCCATCCTCGAGTTTTCTCTCACCGGGAATGCCGTGACAGACGACGTGGTTGATGGAAACGCAGATCGATTTAGGGAAGCCGCGATAGTTCAGCGGTGCCGGAATGGCGCCATGATCGACAATGAAATCGTGACACAACTGGTTCAGTTTTTCAGTCGTGATGCCGGGGCGGACATGGGGGGTGATGAAATCCAGCGTCTCTGCCGCCAGCCGTCCGGCTGCGCGCATGCCGACGAAATCCTCCGGCCGATGCAGGATGATACGCTTTGAGTCGGACTCACCGTCCATTCAATCCACTCCCCGGCCTCAATGCGGACATTCCGCCAATCTGACCCACTATACCAGCGCACGGCAATCCCATTGTGACCATGCCGTGTACCGCCTGAACCCGGGGCAATAGGAACACCCTGCTCTGACGTCAATGCAGTTTCACGGTCGGCTCCACGCGGGAGGACAGGCTGCGTGACAGTGTATCCACGATGGTACGCCACCAGCCTGACACGGCCACCTCATGCATCTTGTAGAGCGAACGATACATCAGTCGGGCAAAATAGCCCTCAATAAACATATTCTTGCCGACCAGAGACCCCATCAGATTACCGACCGTGCTGTAGCGTCCCAGCGAGACCAGAGAGCCGAAATCCCGGTAATGATAGGGTTTGAGCGCCTCTCCAGCCATGCGGCGTTTGATCTGTCCGACCATGTGACTGGCCTGCTGATGAGCCGCCTGGGCACGCGGTGGTACCAGACGCCCGGTTTCATCCAGTGGGCAGGCGGCACAGTCACCGAAGGCGAAGATGTTCGGATCACGGGTGGTCTGAAGCGTCTGTTCGACCACCAGCTGGTTGGCGCGATTGGTTTCCAACCCGTCAATGTCACGCAGGAAATCCGGGGCTTTGACTCCGGCTGACCACACGACCAACTCGGCCGGCAGGAATGTACCGGAGGAAAGCTGCACCCCGTCTTCCCGTACTTCAGCCACGCGGCAGTTCGTCATGACCTCAACCCCCAGCTCTTTCAGCAGTTCTTCGGTCGCAACCGACATACGCTCCGGCAGGGCAGGGAGAATGCGTGACGCCGCTTCTATCAGCATGATGCGCATGTCACGTTGCGGGTCGATCCGGTCGAGGCCATAGGCTACCATCTGACGGGCGGTACGATGCAGCTCGGCGGCCAGTTCGCTGCCTGTAGCCCCCGCGCCGATAATGGCGACATGCAGCTGCCCGGGGCGGAGCGGACCGTCCTGAGACTGCGCGCGGATACAAGCATTCAACAGGCGGCGATTGAAGCGGACGGCCTCGGTCGGGGTATCCAGCGGCACGGCATACTGGGCCGCGCCCGGCGTACCAAAATCATTGGTCACGCTGCCGAGGCAGATGACCAGCGTGTCATAAGGGATGGAGCGGGGAGCCGTGATCTGCCGTCCTTCCTCATCCCGCATTTCGCCCAGATGAACCAGCTGTGCCTGCCGGTCCAGCCCGATCATCTCCCCAAGCCGGAAGTCGAAATGGTTCCATTTTGCCTGCGCCAGATAGTTCACCTGATGCTCGCCGGGATCCATGCTGCCGGCGGCAATGATATGCAGCAGAGGCTTCCAGACATGCGCCCGTGCGCGGTCGATCAGTGTCACATGAGCCTTGCCATGTTTCCCAAGCGTGTTGCCCAGAGCGGTGACGAGTTCAAGTCCACCGGCTCCACCGCCCACGACCACGATCCGATGCGCCTGATTCATGGAATTCTGTATCCTCACGATTTTTGATCGACAGAAATCGACAGGGGGCAGGCTGTGCAGGCCCTGTCAGCAAATGTGCATAAGCAATGGGGCGAAATGGAAAAACATTTCGCCCCTTCCGGGAAGCCGCCCTGGCGGGTAGCTGGAACAGATATAAGGCCGTCAGCTGGAAAAATCAGGAGGGCTTAACGGGCTGCCACCTGTGTGTGGCGTGCCTTGGATGGTTTGACGAGAGATGAGATTTTCTGGACCTGTGCCCGCCACAGCTTCTGCCCCTTCACCACCACGGGTGTCACCTGCACCTTGCCGCCATCTTGATGGGCAGCCCCGACAGCGGCACGTTGGGCGGCGGCGCGGGTACTGAAAGCACCAACCTGCACTACGGAGGCGGAGCGGTGCAGTCTGCTGCGCGGCATGACGGGGGCCTCGGCCACCTCGACCTCCCGTGCCGCCGGAACACGCGTCTGATGGCGGGCTACCCGCATCCGTGCGGAAACAGGCATGGCCGACGCATGGGCGGAGGAGATGAAGGACGGTGCCCGTGCCTGTGCCACAGCCATACCGTCAGACTGCACGCCTTCCTGTCTGAAGCCGGCATTGAGCAGGGCTGCCATATGGCTGTCGCGCTCATATTTGTTGGAGGCGCCAAACACCACGCCGATCAGCCTGACGTCGTTACGCAGCGCGGATGTAACCAGATTCAGCCCGGATGCATTGGTATAACCGGTCTTCAGCCCGTCCGCACCCGGGTAGATGGAGAGCATACGATCATGGTTCGGGATCACATGGCGGTGAAACACGAAGCTGGGCGTGCTGAAGTAACGATATTCAGACGGGAAATCGAGAATCAGATGACGGGCCAGCACAGCCATATCATGGGCGGTGCTGATCTGGTCCGGGTCCGGCAGGCCGGAGGCGTTGCGGAACACGGTGCGGGTCATGCCAAGCGCACGGGCGCGGATGGTCATCATCTGCGCGAACTGTTCTTCGCTACCGCCCAGCATTTCGCCGACCGCGGCGGCGGCGTCATTGGCGGATTTGGTCACCAGGCCGAGAATGGCTTCCTCGACCGTCAGCCTTGTGCCAGGTACCAGCCCGAGCTTGGAGGGTGACATGGAGGCGGCATGATCGGAGACCGGAACCAGATCATCAAGGGAGACCCGACGATCCCGCAATGCCTCGAACAGCATATACAGCGTCATCATCTTGGTCAGGCTGGCGGGGTGACGCAGTTCATCGGGGCTGGAGGCGGAGAGGACGGCGCCGGTATTGGCATCGACGACGATGGAGCTGTATCGCTCGGAACCGATCTGGGCGTGGGCCGTGGTGGAGAAACCGGTCGCTGCGGTGGTGAGGAACGCGGCTCCTGCGGAGACATGCAGGCCGCCGATAATGGTACTGCGCAGGATGATCTTGCCGAACAGGCCGGGGGCGAGTCGGGTGCGCCAGCTTCGGCGGAGAGGGGACACCATCATGGCGGGTGTCTCCTCCGTTGCAATGGCCCGGCTTGCCTGCGCTCTGTCAGCTTTTATACGCCCCACGGTCCATCCCCCCAAACATTATTAAACCTAATAGGCGAGCAAGGCTGCTGTCCAGCGTCGTTTGCCGGGAAAAGCAATATTTCCGGTATGTTAACAGATGATTTGCAGAGCGGTTCTTGGCCGTGGCGGATAACCCCCCGGTGTTGCCGAACTGTCATCATTGAGCCACCCGGCCATGCTGGCGGAGATGAGAAAGCCTTGCCGTCATTGACTTTAAGGGGAGGGAGGGCTACCTGATATCTCGTGTTGCAATGCAACATGACGGTTCATGTTTTATGACGGTCCGGGAATGGTGTTCATGATGCCTGCCGATGCCGGATAGACCAGGCCGTATAGTCTGAACGTCTCCTCCGCTCCCTCCCGGCGCGGGATGAACGGGAATGATGCAGTATGATTCCAGGCCCTGACGATCTGATGGCCTTCCATCGCGACAATCTTGATGCCTTGCTTCAGTGCAGTCAGGTCTGGGCCGGCGGGTTTCAGGAACTGTCCCGTCAATGGCTTGCCAGTGCTCAGGATGGTCTGGAAACGGCCACCAATGCCATGCGCCGTATGGCGGAAACCCGCTCTGTGCAGGATATGATTGAGGTCCAGAACAGCTTTGCCCGCGATGTGATGGAAAAAGCCGTGGTTGATACCAGCCGGTTGGCGGATGCTTCCATGCGGGTGGCGGAGCAGGCGCTGGCCCCTCTGACCGAGCGTGTCTCTGCTGCCGTCGATCGGATGGGGTGAGCGATCCCGCTTCCGTTGCTTGTGTCTACAGTATGCATCGGGTGCTTTTCCCCTGCCTGCTCCCTCTTTCCCCCGCCAGCCCTGATCCGATATGGTAGGCTGGCGCAAGCCGCGCCCCAGTGGCGCGTGGTACGGCTTCATGACGGGAAGAATACCATGATCGATATCCATGGCAGCGATGAGCACGGGCAGGGTCATGCCGGGGATGGCACCAGCACCGGACTGATTGCGAAAACGCGCCCGGCAACACGCAAGCCGTCCTTGTATAAAGTCTTGATGCTGAACGACGACTACACGCCGATGGAGTTCGTCGTGCATGTGCTGGAGCGGTTTTTTCAGAAAACCCGCGAAGAAGCGACCCAGATCATGCTGCATGTGCATCGGCGCGGGGTGGGGGTCTGCGGTGTCTTCACCTATGAGGTCGCCGAGACCAAGGTAACGCAGGTGATGGATCTGGCCCGCCATAACCAGCATCCCCTGCAATGCACAATCGAGAAAGAATAAGCGCGAGAAAGAAGAAGGGAGCATTCCTTCTCACGGCCTCTCTGCGTTGCCTTGAAACGGCCTTATATTTCACAACATCTGCCGGATTGTGACATAGTATTGTGCAGGTGCGAAGATGGATGCATCCGCCGTTCGACATGTCTAAATGAGACATATCCGGCATTACCGCCGGGTCTGTCGAACCGACGTGCCGGAGATCTCCTATCATGCAGCTTTCCAGGAAGATGCTTCATCCGTTTGCCGGACTTGCCGCTGTAGCTGTTGCAGTCAGTGGCTTTCTGCCCGTCAAACAGGCTCAGGCCGCCACGGACAACTATCGCCCGCGCTGTGCCGATTACAGTGCTGCGGTGGGGGAGGTGGTCAACAGTCGCCGGATCGAAGCGATGGTGGCGCGCAACCATATTTCCTCCCGCAAGATCGGCTGGTTCGAGACAATCGATGATGCTTTCCGCACTCTGGAAAGCAACGCCGCCGCGAAGGGACTGCCGACGGCAGAGCTGCCGGACAGCACCCCGCACAAGATCGAACGCGCCCGCACCGTCTATCGCGTTTGTCAGAAGGCACCCGGGATGATGTTCTCCGACGCCGTGACGAAAGCCTGGGTGGCGGTGCGTGAAGCCCAGAACCTGCCAGTGCGGCCGGAGCTTCACGCCGCCCGCTGATTTTCCCAAAGACAGGAGGCTCAAAGACAGCCGGCCCATAAGGCAGCAGGGAGGCGGGCATGCGGCGAAGGCTATTGTCGCCGCCCACGGCTTGGGAGACACGCTAGCAGTCTTCAAGCCGGAGTTCGCACCCATCATGACCGCTACCGCCCCTATTCGTCGCGCCCTGATTTCCGTCTCCGACAAGACCGGGTTGATCCCCTTTGCCAAGGCGCTTGCAGTTGGCGGGGTGGAGATTCTCTCCACCGGCGGGTCCGCCGCGGCGCTGCGGGCGGCCGGAGTGGCGGTCAAGGATGTCTCTGCGCATACCGGTTTCCCTGAGATCCTCGATGGCCGGGTGAAAACGCTGGTGCCGCAGATCCATGGCGGTATTCTCGGTCGCCGTGATCTACCGGAACATGTCTCGCAGATGAATGAGCACGGCATTGCCCCGATTGATCTGGTCTGCGTCAATCTTTACCCGTTCGAAGCCACCGTTGCCTCCGGTGCGGATTTCGAAACCTGTGTCGAAAATATTGATATTGGCGGCCCCGCCCTGACCCGTGCGGCGGCTAAAAACCACGATCACGTCACCATCGTCACCGATCCGGCGCAGTATGATGCAGTGCTGGAGCAGTTCACCGCGCATGGCGGCACGGATGCCACGCTGCGCCGTCGGCTGGCGGCGGCGGCTTTTGCCCGCACAGCGGCCTATGACAGCGCCATTGCAACCTGGTTTGCGACTCAAGGGACGGTTCAGGAGGAATTTCCGCGTCATTTCTCCATTGGTGGCAGCCTGAGGCAGGGGCTGCGCTATGGCGAGAATCCGCATCAAAGCGCCGCTTTCTATGCGCTGGGGGCGCGTCCCGGCGCTGCGACCGCGCGCCAGCTTCAGGGCAAGGAGCTGAGTTACAACAACATCAACGACACTGATGCCGCCTTTGAATGCGTGGCCGAGTTCGAACAGCCAAGCGTCGTCATCGTCAAGCACGCCAATCCTTGTGGCGTAGCCTCGGCGGCCAGTCTGGCAGAAGCGTGGGATATGGCGCTACGCTGCGATCCGGTTTCGGCTTTTGGCGGGATCGTGGCCCTCAACCGCACGTTAGACGCAGAAGCGGCCGAGCGTATCACCAGCATTTTCAGCGAGGTGATTGTCGCCCCCGATGCGGATAAGGCCGCGCTGGAGATCGTGGCACGCAAAAAGGCGCTGCGTCTGCTGCTGACCGGTGGCATGCCGGACCCGGCTGAGCGGGGCATGGCGGTGCGGAGCGTGGCGGGGGGGCTGCTGGTGCAGACGCGCGATAATGGCCGCATCCGGCGCGAGGATCTGCGCGTGGTGACGAAGCGGACGCCGACGGACGCGGAATGGCGTGATCTTCTGTTCGCTTTCCGGGTCTGCAAGCATGTGAAGTCCAACGCCATCATCTATGCGAAAGATCTGGCCACCACCGGCATTGGTGCCGGGCAGATGAGCCGCGTCGACAGCGCCCGCATTGCCGCCCAGAAAGGCGGCGCGCTGATCGCAGGCAGCGTGGTAGCGTCGGATGCATTCTTCCCCTTCGCCGACGGTCTGGAGGCCGCCTCTGCCGCCGGTGCAACGGCCGTGATTCAGCCGGGTGGCTCGGTACGGGATGATGAGGTGATCGCCGCGGCGGATGCGGCCGGTCTGGCCATGGTGTTCACCGGTATGCGCCATTTCCGGCACTAAATCCTGACCAGGGGGGATGGACCTGCGCGCCGGTTCCGCTTATCAAGCGGCGGTGCGCAGGATTGCCTCTCCGGTTGATTCTCCGCGTTACGGCATGTTGGGGCGTAGCCAAGCGGTAAGGCAGCGGATTTTGATTCCGCCATGCGGAGGTTCGAATCCTCCCGCCCCAGCCAGCCTATTCAGATAAAAACCAGCTGCGTGCCATTATCCTGCACGCCTTTCTGCGTTCAGTTGGCTGCCGGCAGTCTCTGATGGCTGGATAAAATATTACCAGCAGTAGAAAATAACAAATCAATATTCAATCACAAATCAAGAATTATTTAATAATAATTCTTGAAACTATATAAATAACATTTTGTTAACGCAGTTGTATTATCAATTTCCTTGCACAATAAAAATTTGTTGTCTCGGGAAAAGATAGTCGTCCTATTTTCTTGATTGAAAATCAGCGCATATAAGGGGTTTCCTGTTTTGGTCGCAGAGTCTGCCTGCCTCCATGGAGGGGCATATCTTCCGGCTCCCTCCGTCCCGACGCAGGAAGGGGTTGAGGATATTCGTTTTGATTTCAACGACGGTGCCAGAGTCCATTTTCCAGAGCGGGAGGATGGTGTCTGGCGGGTGACACTGCGTGATAAGGCATCTGGCGTAATCCTGTATCACGGCGATCTGAAAAATGGCCGTCTGCAATCGGCGAAGCGATATTTTCTGCGCTATGAGATCAGGGTTTTTTTTGTATCCGATGATGGCAGTATCAGGGATGTTTTCCATCATCAGTTCGATCCGGCCGACAAGATCATCCTGATCCAGATACCGGTTGGCACGCTGGGAGATGCGATTGGCTGGTTCTCCTATGTGCCACGTTTTCAGGAGAAAACAGGCGCCAGAACGATTTGTGTCGTTGCTGATAAATTTATTGCCCTGTTCAAGGATCAGTATCCGAACATCGAATTCACCACGAAGGAAGTTCTGGCCAAGTCCGATATGCAGGAACAAGCCTATGCAACTTACCGGATTGGTTTGTTCTTTACGGATACCGAAAATAACTGGCAGCCCAGCGACTTCCGGCATGTCGGCCTCCACAAGACGGCGGCCTATATACTGGGTGTCGATCCGGGTGAGGTCAGGCCTGCAATCGCTGTCCGTGATGACTCCAGACCCATCGAGGAGCGCTATGTCTGCATTGCCGCGCAGGCATCATCGCAGTGCAAATATTGGAACAATCCCGATGGATGGAGAGAGGTCATCAAATTCCTGAAAGAGCAGGGATTGCGGGTGATCTGTATCGATCAGAAATCGGTACATGGCAAAAACTGGGTCTGGAACCATCTTCCACATGGCTGCGAGGATCAGACCGGTAATCGTCCTTTGGAAGAACGTGTACGCTGGCTGACCCATGCCGAATTTTTCATTGGCACCAGCTCAGGACTTTCCTGGCTGGCCTGGGCAGTCGGGATTGATGTCGTATTGATTTCGGGTTTTACCCACCCGACCAACGAATTTTATACGCCATACCGGGTCATCAACTGGAATGCCTGTAATTCCTGCTGGAATGATCCCAGAATCATGTTTGATCACAATAATATTTTCTGGTGTCCGCGCCATGAAAACACGGACAGGCAGTTTGAATGCTCACGTTTGATTACGCCTGAAGCGGTTATTTCAACCATCAAGACAATTCCTTCAATGGCAGCACTCAACAACGATGGAGCCAGACCTCAATGAGCCTTACATATCTCAGTGGCGGCAATTGGTCCGCCGTCAATAGCAACGGCACGACTTATTATCAAAGCGGCGCGACTTCGGTGACCGGACCGGTGGTGCTGGGCCACATCAACACGCTGACTATCTCCAGCGGCGCGGTTGTTTCCAGTGCCATTCTGGATGGAGGCGTTCCCACCGTGTCTGTTCTCAGCGGTGGCATCATGACGGAGTCTGTCGAGGTAAACGGCTATCTGATCGTTGCCAATGGCGGTGTTGTATCGGGGAATACCTATAATTCGAATGTGGTGACGATTGCCGCTGGCGGCAGTTCCATCAATGATACCTTTGTCAATGATGGCCCCGCTGCGGATGGCGCTGCGACCGTTTCGGTGACGGCCGGCGGGACGTTGAATGGGGCGACTTTCAACAGTGGAACAGTGAACGGCTTGCGTGTCATCGTTGGTTCCGGTGCGAATGTGTCCGGGCTGACGGTGGGGGCGGGGGCGACCGCTGTTGTATCCTCCGGCGCGCATGTATCTGCGGTGACGGCGACCTCTGGCTCGGTCGTTTCCATGGCGGCCACATATGGCAGTGGAACCCCGAATACCGAGCCCCCGCTTTCAGGTTTCACCTTTCTGAGCGGCGGCAACTGGTCTGCGGTCAATATCAGCGGCGTGACCTATTACCAGAGCGGTACGCAATCCGTCACCGGCCCGGTGTTGATGTCCCGCATCAACACGCTGACCATTTCCAGCGGCGCGGTCGTGTCCGGGGCGACGATTGCCGGCGGTGTTCCAACGGTCTCCGTGCTCAATGGCGGTACGATGACGGATTCTTTGGAAGTGAACGGCTATCTGGTCGTTGCCAATGGCGGGGTGGTGTCGGGAAATACCTATAATTCGAATGTGGTCAGGATTTCTGCCGGGGGCAGTTCCATCAACGATACCTACATCAATAGCGGCCCCGATGCGGATAGTGCCGCCAATGTGACAGTCATGTCCGGTGCCACGGTCACGTCCCCTTATCTGGGTAATGCCTCGGCGGGTGCTTTCACCATGACGGTCTCTGCCGGGGCCATTGTCACAGAGCCGACGACCGTGGCGGGTGGCGGCAGGCTGGTGACCTATGCCGGTATCGATGGATCGGCGCCCTGCTTCCTGGCTGACAGCATGATCACCCTGGCGCGGGGAGATGTTCCTGTACAGGACATTGAGGTTGGGGATGACATCGCCACCTATCATGGTGGAACAGTCTCTGTCCGCAAGGTGACATGGGTTGGAAAATCACAGATGCGGGTCCAGCCTTCCGTTCCTGACGATCTTGCCGGCTATCCGGTGCGCGTGCTGAAAGATGCTATTGCTCCAGATGTGCCGTGCAAGGATATGCTGATCACGGGTGAACATTGCCTGTTCCTCGACGGAGCCTTCGTTCCGGTGAGGATGCTCGTGAATGGCCGTTCTATCCTCTACGATAAAACCTTCATGGTTTATGATTGCTATCATATCGAAACCGAGACCCATTCGGTGATCAGGGCGGATGGTGTTCTGACAGAAAGCTATCTCGATACCGGTAACCGCTATGCGTTCCAGAGCAAGGGCCGCGTTGTGGCGATCGATGGTCGGCGCAATCTGGATTGGAACGCTGCCGCGGCGCCTCTCTGTGTATCGCGGGATTTTGTCGAGCCGCTGTTCCGTCAGATCGAGGCCCGCGCGGAACAGGCCGGTCTTCCTGACCGCACGGTCACAGCCTGTTTTACGAATGATGCGGCGCTGCATCTGGTGACGGATGGTGGGCAGATCCTCCGTCCTGTCCGCAAGACCGAGGATCGTGTCATGTTCATGGTGTCGGGAGATGTCAGGGATGTGCGCATTGCCTCCCGCAGCAGCCGTCCCTGCGATATGATCGGCCCGTTCGTCGATGATCGTCGGCAACTCGGGGTGCTGGTTGGCGAGGTTCTTTTGTTCGAGGCCGCGTCCACTCGTCATATCGAGAGTCATCTAAGACAAAGCGACCTGCCGGGTTGGGGTGCGATGGAGGCCGTGCCTTGCCGCTGGACCAACGGCAATGCCGTTCTGCCACTTGGGGAGCGTGCCCCTGACAGTATCGCGCTGCTGGCGATTCAGATCAGGGCTGGAGGGCCTTATCCGGCTGATAAGACGGTCGGCATGGATATGGCGGTAACAGCCTGATCTGAAGCTTCTACACCCATATCGTGTCAGTGCACCTGCGCGATATGGGGTAACTGCGCGATACGGCCCGCATCCCATCGTCTTGCTTGAGGAAAGGATTTGCAGAGGCTGACCAGCCCTTGCCGCCATAACGCCGTCAGGGTGCGGCAGATGGTTTCAATTGTCAGGCCCAGATAATCGTCGATGTCGCTATGGCTCATGGACAGGATGATGGCATTGCCTGGCCCCTCATCCAGCCGGTCGCGCATGTCATCCGGAAAACCAGGCAATCTTTCACACGCTGTCTGGAGGCTCAGCATAACCCGCTGTTGCCTGCCATCAGCCACATTGCACGGGCGCAGCCACGGATGATGTGGATCAATGCCTGGTTTAATGGGGGCAGCTTCAGGCGCATCTGGAAAGCCGTGGAATCAATCCCGCTTGTTATGATGACTGATGACGGCGCATGGACAGGTGCCCTCTACCACGTGCGGGTGATGAAAGGGGACGATCAATTTTCTGGAAAAGCTAAGCACACCCAACCACCCAAACTGGTGCCGGGTGAGGGATTTGAACCCCCGACCTTCGGTTTACAAAACCGCTGCACTACCACTGTGCTAACCCGGCCCGCTGGTGAGTGGGAGGGGTTTTAGACATAACTGGCGGTGTTCTGCAATCCGCTTTCCGCACAGTCTTTGCCGGTCGGACTGTTTCCCGGCCGACCGGATGCATAAGAGCTAGCGATTAAAGCCCAGAAAGCCTGTTTCATTGGCATTGGCATTGGCATTGGCTTGTTTCGGCTGTGTGGCGGAGAGGACGGCGCTGTCCTCATGATGGGATTTACTGCCCTTGCTCCTGGTCGCCTTGCCGGCTGTAGCAACCGGTTTAGGGGCCGGGCCGCTGATGACGGCGGCGCTGTCCGGCGGTGGACGCATGGAAAGCAGCAGGAAGGAAATCTCGTTCCGCCCCAGATCCACTGACAGTTCCAGTGGTGTCATGCCCAGCACATTGCGCGCCTCCAGCTGTGCGCCACGTGACAAGGCATCGCGGGCAGCAGGGACATCACCGCGGTTGATGGCATCGAACAGGGCATCATTCGGCTGCATATCGGCCAGCGATTTGTCGGGCGGTGGCACCGGCGTATGGCTTGCAGGTTTGGAGCCGGGAAGAGAGGGGGGAGGAGCCTGCTGCACCTTTGGTTCTGAGGCGTGCGGGTTATTGTGCATACCCATGCCCTGAGCCTGCGCAGCATGCTCCGGAGCGATGCAGAGGGTGGTCACCAGAACCGCCAGAATACCGCCACAGCGTGTGCGAAACGACAAAGAAGAAGTCAGGCGATACGCCATCAGAATGAATACTCCCTTCCGCCCGGTGCCTGATGGCAGAGGCGGGTGCATGCGGTTCAGTTCAGCCACCAGAAGCCGACATTCAGATAGGTGGCATAGCAGACCCATACGGCATATGGCACAAACAGCCAGGCCGCCAGAGTATCAATCGCTTTGAAGCGGTGGATGCAACGAAAAATCAGGACCAGCAGCGCAATAATCACAATCAGCGCGATCCCGATCTGGTGGAGGCCGAAAAAAATCGGGTTCCACAGCGCGTTGACCAGAATCTGCCAGCCCCACAAGCGCAGCGTGCTCCACGCCTTGCGGCGCCATAGCAGCCAGCCTGCCACACCGATCATGATATACAATGTGGTCCAGACGACCGGGAATACCCAGTTCGGCGGTGTTCCGGGCGGTTTGGTGAGTGATGGATACCAGTCGCGCACGCCGCCCTGTGTAAAGACCCCATCAACGGTTGCCACCAGCAGGCAGAAAGCAATAAATCCCGCCAGCGCCACTGCTGGAGACCAGCGCGCAGAAGCGGCATCCGGATTATTCTCATGAAAATCGGGTTGTCTGGCCATTCCTGCTTCCCTGTCGTGTTTCTTGTGTCGTCCTGCCTGTGACGCACTGGAAAAATTGCCGATACATCAGGCCGAACAGTCTTCTGTCACAGGTCCCATTATCGTCCCTCACGCCGCCACGCTGCCAGGATCAGCGACAGGATCAGCGGCAGAGCGATCCAGCTGGGCAAAAGCGGCAGTGCATCAATCCCGGTCACCAGATGTGCATCATTGCGGCGCAGACCAATCCAGCCATTTCCAGAGGCGCGAGCACCCATAGAGACGCGGCGGATAGCGGGTACCCCTGCGGGCGATAGCCAATGCATACTGCCACCGCTGAGCCGGGCCGCGCCATTCAGCACGGTCGCTGTGGCGCGGAGATCGGCGACCTCCACCGGATCAGGCGGGGATGCCGCCACGAAAGCAGTCAGTTCAGAGGATGCGGCAGTGTCCCCTTCCTGAGAAGCGGGTTTAGCAGACAGCGGCGGACGATAACGCACGCGCCAGACACCGGGTGCGGCGGCGGGTAGACTGGCCTCCGCCCGCCCAGGCCCGGTGATATGCAATGGAACGCTGGTGTCTTTGCCGTCAGGATCGGTCACGGTCACCGTGCCGGGTGGAATATCCTCCGGGCTGCGCAACCGGGCTGTCAGACGCCCTTGCGTGATCTGTGCCGTAAGGGCGTGTTCCTCAAGCTCAGGCTGCTTCATGGCCCAGTGCGCGACGCGACGCAGCAACTCCGCCTGAGGACCACCCCCCTGATGTCCGCGTGACCATAGCCAGATCTGGTCTGATAGCAGCAGCGCCACGCGCCCTTTACCCACGTGGTCCAGAATCAGCAGCGGCGCGCCATCCGGGGTGGCAAGCACAGTTTGGCCATGCCCCGGATTATCCAGGCTGTCCGTGGCGATATAGCGGTACCACGATCCCCATTCCGAAGCGGTATCTTTTCCCCCTCCCGGTGCGCCGGGCAGTTTCTCCGTCACCGGATGATGGGTGCCGAGTGGGGTCACCTGCGGGCGGAACCCGCCTTCTATCACGGCAGAAAGCGGATCGTCGGACTCCTGCCCGTGCGGCATGGCAGGCAGCACGGCACCGAGTGGAGAACTGGCAAGGCTGACCGGACTGGCATATTCCGGTCCGGCGGTCATCAGCAGGGCGCCGCCCTCCCGCACATAATCGGCGATGTTGCGCAGGTAGATTTGCGGCAGAATCCCCCGGTTCTGGAACCGGTCGAGAATGATGAGATCGAAATCGCGGATTTTTTGCTGGAACAGTTCCCGCACAGGAAAGGCGATCAGCGCGAGTTCGTTGAGGGGCGTGTTATCGTCCTTTTCCGGTGGCCGCAGAATGGTGAAATGCACCAGATCGACCGAGGGATCGGCTTTCAGCAGCCGCCGCCACGCCCGTTCGCCCTGATGCGGCTCGCCGGAGACCAGCAGCACGCGCAGCCGGTCCCGCACCCCGTTGAGAGTGACCACGGCGTGGTTGTTAATGGTCGAGACTTCTCCCGGCAGTGTTGCTGCCGTCATGTCGATGACGCTCGGCCCCTCATGGGTCACGGGCAGGGTAATGGGGTATTCCTGCCCGATCGGCACGGTGTACTTTACCGGAGCCTCTCCGTCACGGCGGAGGGTCAACTCCGCCACCGGGGTGGCACCCGGGGCAGGGTTGGCGACGCCCAGATCCTCAACCGCCACGCGCAGGGAGACGGTCTTGCCGACAATGCCGTAGGTCGGGGCCTCGATCATGCGCAGGCGGCGATCGGTTTCCTCACCTCGCCCGGTCAGCAGCACATGCAGCGGCGCGTTGAAAGCCGGAGGAGTGCCTTTGGCAATGGAGGGCGGCACGTCATGCACCTGCCCGTCGGTCACGGCGACGATTCCAGCCAGCCGGTCGCGCGGAATATCGGCCAGCCCCTGCGCGATGGCGGCAAAAAGTTTCGTGCCGTCACGGCCATGTTCCGGCACGGTGACGGTGCGCAGTTCCAGCGGAGGCTCACCAGCGCGACCGGGCTGGGGGATGGTCCGCGTCAGAATGCTGCGGGCCTGCTCGGCCAGCTTGGTGCGGTCCTTCAGCGCCATGGACCCGCTCTGGTCGATCACCAGCAGGGCGATATCGGCCAGTCCCTGCCGCGTCTCCCGCACCAGCATCGGACCGCCGAGCCAGATCAGCAGCGCGGCGAAGGCGGCCAGCCGCCATGACCAGCCCCGCGCCCGGCGCATCAGCGCGGGCAGCAGCGCCAGCAGACACAGAACGCCCAGTGCTCCCAGCAGCCAGAGCGGTAGAAGCGGCTGAAACCCCAGAGAGGTGGAGATATGATCGGTCTGCATCAAATCCCCGTCCTACTGCCCGAGCCGGTCGAGAATGGAGGGCACATGCACCTGATCGCCCTTATAGTTTCCGGTCAGCGCATACATCACCAGATTGGTGCCGAAGCGGTAGGCCAGCAGCCTCTGCCGCGCGCCGCCGGGAATGGTGGCGTAGGGATGGCCCCCTTGATCATCCACCGCCCAGGCCGAGGCCCAGTCATTGCCGCCAATGATCACCGGGCTGACACTGTCATTGGCACGGTCCTCATCGCGCTGGACCCAGACCTCGCCACCGGCGTAACGGCCGGGGAAATCGTGCAGCAGATAGAAGCTGCGCGCCAGCACATGCTCTGGCGTCAGGGGGGTCAGCGGCGGCACATTCAGGGAGCGCCCAATGGCCTGCAACAGGCGTTCATGTCCGCCATTCATGCCGGCCCCGGCCCCGGCATCGCGCGTGTCGATCAGGATGATGCCACCATGCGCCATATAGTCGTTCAGCGCCGCGAGCATGGTTTCCGGCAGGGCATCCTGATTCTGGTCGCTGGTCAGCGGCCAGTAGAGCAGGGGATAGAAGCTGAGATCATCCCGCCCCGGCACCACGCCGATGGGCGGCGCGATCGTGGCGGCGGTCCGGCCGGAGACGAAATCGGCCAGCCCGGCCAACCCCATGCGGGAGATGGCATCCTGCTCCGCATTGCCGGTCACGACATAAGCGAGATGGATGGCGAGTGAAGGATAATGGCTGTCGGGATTCCCGGCGATCCCGCCTGAAGCAGCCGGCGCGGAGCGCGGGCGCAGCGCGGCCATGGTGACCGCGCCGCCGATGAGCAGGCTCAGCATTCTACGCCGCCGGGCGAAAAAGGCGGGTTTCGATGCGGGCGTTGCGAGGGCGCCGTCTTCCTCCCCTCCGCCCCTTTTCAGCATGCCGCGCAGCCAGAGTGACAGAAGCATATCCAGCGCCAGCAGAGCCAGCGCGGTGGCGATCAGTCCCGGTCCGAACGCATGCTGCCGTCCCAGCAGGGCAGCGGTGACGTTGTGCGCTCCCGGAATGGGTGCAGCGGGGAGAAGGGCAGGGGCGGCAGTGCCGATATTCAGCGCCTGCCGTCCCTGTTCCGGTCCGTATAGCCCCGGTGGATGATGGGGAGAGGTCGGGGTGGAGGCAAAATCTCCGGCGCGCAACGGCGTTGCGGCCTGTGGCGGGCTGCCGGGCTGACCGAATCCGTCCAGCGTCTCAGTCGGTGAAAGCACGGTGTCGGGCGGAATGGAGGCCACGCCGGCAGCCAGCCCGACCAGCCGCTTCAGCATTTCCACGAACAGCCCGGAGAGCGGCAGAGTGGACCAGTCTGTATTGGCGGTGACATGAAACAGAACGATGCGCCCCGCCCCCTGACTGCGTTCGGTGACCAGAGGCGTTCCATCCTCCAGCACCGCCCAGCTATGCGTGGCAAGATCGGTGGAGGGTTCCGCCATGACCTGCCGCGAGACCCTTATATCGGCCCCGGTTTTATCCTCTGCTTTCTGATCGCCGGATCTTATGTCACCCCGTCTTATGTCAGAGGACGCCATCCCGAGCGGAGGCAGTCCGGCGAAGGGGCCGGGTGGAAAGGGGGCCAGGTGCGCCGGATGTCCCCATGACATTGCCCCGCCGAGCTGGCGGTCGCCATCCAGCAGCCGGACCGGCATCAGATCATCCGGATGTGCGGCCAGATGCGGCCCGGCAAAGCGGATCAACTCCCCACCCTTGTTGACGAAGCGCAGGATGGCGGCGCGTTCTTCCTCATTTTCCACCGGGCGGTCGGCGAGGATCAGCACGGACAGATCGCGGGAGAGCAGGGTTTTCAGATCGCCCTCCCGAACCTCCGCATAGGGTTCCAGAGCGCGACGCAGATAATAGAGCGGGCCGAGCAGCGGCGTGTCGGCGGCGGTGCGATCCGCCGCCACCAGCCCTACCGGACGCCGGCGCGACTGTTCATCCAGCAGCACGATTCCGCCTGCACCAGGTGGTCCGTCCAGTACCAGCCTTGCAAGCTGGTTGCGGATCTCCGGCGGCAGGATCAGTGGTGCTTCGGCGGTACCTGGTGTGGGGGGCAGGGTAATGCGGGTGCGGGACAGGCTGCGTCCATCGGCGGTCTGCGCCAGCACATCGGCATGATCGGTCCCTGCGCTGCGTCCGGTATGGGATACGCGCAGGATCAGCCGGTCGGGCTGGATCACGGGCGGGCGCAGCAGCAAGGGCGTGCTGCCTTCGGTCTCGACCTTCATCACCGGGCCGAGGTGATTCAATGCCGCGGCGAACACATCGTCACCCGGTTGGGCGAGGCCATCTGGAATCGCCACCACACCCCATCCATTGGCCGGCAGCCGGTTCAGCATGGCAGCGGCGGCGCGGTGATCGGTGGCCCATGGCTGGGGCTGCAACGCACCGATGCGGGCGCGCAGCAGAGCGGGGTCCATGACCGGGCTGGGGGTGGGCTGGGTGCCGTCTCCGCCGGGGGCAGTGGTCAGGAGGGCTGCCTGCCGCCCATCCATGGCGGCGCGATCCAGGCTCTGCTCTGCTGCGCGCAGGATGCCCGGCCAGCGCGGGGCAGAGGCCCAACCATCATCCAGCACCAGAAGCAGGGGAGAGCGGGAGGAACCAGCCGGGCCGGGCAATCCCTCCAGCGGGGTGGAGACCGGTCCGGCCAGCCCGATAATCACCAGCGCGGCGGCAGCGATCCGCAGGGCCAGCAGCCACCATGGCGTGCGGGCTGGTGTTTCCTCCCGCATCGCCAGATCACGCAGCAGACGGAGGCTTGGAAATTTCTCCTGCCGTGGGGCGGGAGGTGTGGCCCGCAGCAGCCACCACAGCATTGGCAGCAGGCCGAGTGCCAGCAACAGCCATGGAGACAGAAACATCATGGGTTGCCTCCCATCAGGTGCTGGCCCGACTGTTATCAGCCCGACTGTTCTCACCCTGATTGCCGGCCAGCGCCTGATGCAGTGCCAGCAGAGGCAGTTCCGGCCCCCGATCGGTGCGGTGGATGGAGAAGGTGAAGCCCATCCCGGCACAGAGCGCGGCCAGTCCTTCCTGTTGGGCGGCCAGCCGTCTGGCATATTCCTCCCGCACCGCGTTGACGCGGGGGAGTAGCACCTCCCCATCCGCTTCCATCCCGGTGAAGCGCACGCGGCCTTCATAAGGCAGCAGCACTTCGGCCGGATCGAGAATCTGAAGCACGCAGCCCCTGACCGGCAGCGCCGCCAGCCGGGCCAGTGAGGCGCGGATCTCCTCCAGCGGCGCGAGGAAATCGCCGATCAGCACCGCATGGGAAAAAGGAGGCACCGGTGCGGAGAGAGGTGGCACCTCACCCGGCGGCAGCGTGTTCAGCGCCATGGCGAGCGCCTCTAGCGCGGCCTGCCCGCCGCTGAAGCGCGTTTCCGCTCCCAGCAGCCGCACACGCTCCCCGCCGCGCAGCAGCAGGGAGGCCAGCGCCAGCAACAGCAGATCGGCCCGTTCCAGCTTGGAGACCGTGGTTCCGGTCGAGCGGAACTGCATCGAGGCAGAGCGGTCGGTCCACAGAAAAACCGTCTGGGCGGCTTCCCACTCCGTCTCCCGGATGAACCAGCCGCGCGGGGCATCCAGCCCGGAGCGGGCGGATTGCCGCCAGTCGATGCGGCGGGGCGTATCGCCGGGGGAGAAAGGGCGGAACTGCCAGAAACTCTCGCCGCTGCCGGTGCGGCGGCGGCCATGCACGCCCTGCGCGACGGAGGACGCGACCCGCTCCGCCGCCGCCAGCAAAGGCGGCAACCGCCCGGCCTCCGCCTGTGCCCGCAGCAGGGCCTGCTGATGAGAAGAAGCCGCCATGGGGGTTGGCATAGGGGTTGGACTCACCCGATCCGCTCGATCAGGCGCTCGATCAATTGATCGAGCTGAATGCCCTCGGCGCGGGCGGCAAAACCCAGCGCCATGCGATGCCGCAGCACCGGCGGAGCCAGCGCTGCCACGTCATCGAGGCTTGGGGCCAGCCGCCCGTCCAGCAGGGCACGGGCGCGGGTCGCCAGCATCAGGGCCTGCGCCGCACGAGGCCCCGGCCCCCAGGCCAGATGACGGCGCAATGCCGTATCCTCCGTGGTTTCCGGGCGGGCGCCACGCACCAGCGCCAGAATCGCATCCACCACGCTGTCACCAACCGGCATCTGCCGCACCAGACGCTGCGCCTGAAGCAGATCCTCGGCGGTCAGGGCCTGTTGCGGACGGTCTTCCTCCACGCCGGTGGTGGCCAGCAACATGGCGCGCTCATCGGCCGCCTCCGGGTAGGTCAGGGTGACCTGAAGCAGAAACCGGTCCAGCTGTGCTTCCGGCAGTGGATAGGTGCCTTCCTGCTCCACGGGGTTCTGTGTCGCCAGCACATGGAACGGGCGCGGCAGGGCATGCTCCACGCCACCGACCGCTACCTTCCCCTCCTGCATCGCCTGAAGCAGCGCGGATTGTGTGCGCGGGCTGGCACGGTTGATCTCGTCGGCCATCAGAAGCTGGCAGAAAATCGGGCCGGGGATAAAGCGGAAAGCGCGGCGGCCAAGCTCCGTTTCCTCCAGCACTTCGCTGCCGAGAATATCGGCGGGCATCAGATCGGGCGTGAACTGCACCCGCCCGGCATGCAGGCCCAGCACCGTGCCGAGCGTTTCCACCAGACGGCTTTTACCCAGCCCCGGCACCCCGACCAGCAGCAGATGGCCGCCGCTGAGCAGCGTCACCAGAGTCTGTTCGATCACCGCGCGCTGCCCGAAAATCGCCTTGCCGATTTCGGTGCGCACCGCCGCTATTTTCGCGCCGGTGGCTTCCAGCGCCGCGAGACTGGTTTCAAGTGAGTGAGTGTCGGCGTTTTGAAACATGCTGACCGGCATAATGATGCACATATCCTCTGGCGATGGTGGAAATTGGCCGCGTGTCACAGGATCAACGCAAATGGTGACATGTTGTCGCACGATCGCAAAGCGGGAGATCAGTGCCCGTAGCGTGCATGCAGGCTTCGGGCGAGCTGATCGGCGAATTTGGCCGCCGCGACAGACAGCACCCGGCCCCGCAGATGGCCCAGCACGCAGGAAACCGGCTCCGCATCACGCGGGTCGAGCGGACGGAGGCACAGATCACCGGCTTCCTCCTCCTGCAACGGGCTGGCGGCCTGAAAGGTCACGGCTCCGGCGCGGCGCACATATTCGGTCAGCAGCTCCATCGAATCAGAGTCCACGGCGATATCCTGGGGGTCTGTCTGCCCCAGCCGTAACAGCGCCTCATCCAGAGCCTGACGGGTGGCCATGCCACGTTCCGGCAGCGCCAGACGATGCGCCAGACAGGCCCGCAGCCGCACCGGCGCGCCATCCCGCCTGGCCAGCGGATGATCCCACGCCATCACAGCGCAAAGCGGCAAGGCGTAGTGCAGCAGGGGTTGAATCTCGCTGTCCGGCAGGGGCTGCAGAACCAGCGCCAGATCGGCCTCATAACGGCGCAGCGCTTCCAGCGCGCGGCTGTGATCCAGCACCCTTATGCTGAAGGAAACCAGCGGATGCAGCCTGCGGCATGCCTCGATTTCTCGCGGCAGGTCGAGCCGGGCAAAAGCCTGACTGCACACCACCGTCACATGCCCGCGCCGCACCCCCTGAAGATCGGCGATGCGGGAGCGTATCTGATCCAGATCGGCCGCCCTGGTCAGCGCATGCTGCACGATCAGCTCCCCGGCGGCATTCAGACGCATGCCCTGTGCGGTGCGCTCGAAAACCGGTGTGCCCAGCTCCTCCTCGAAATCCTGAATCTGGCGGGTGAGGGCGGAGGCGGTGATGTGCAGACGCTCGGCCGAGCGACGGATGGAGCCGCTGCGGGCCACATCGACGATATGAGTCAGAATCCGCAGATGTCGCATAGGCTGTTGATCACTTATGTTGGCACCATGCCATCAGAAGAAGGTGTTCAGATTTTCACAACACCTTGTCAAGAAAAGGGCACTGGCAGGCAACGGGTATGATTCGTAGCCTTCTGCGGCAGGGCTTGTGAACCTGCGCATGTTCGGGCGGAGAAGGAATGAATGATGACGGGTTCCGTATCCGGGAGTGCTGTCAAAAAACGACATCCTGTGGATCAGATGCTGCCATGGCCCAGATTGCTGACCCTCGGGGTGCAGCATGTTCTGGTCATGTATGCCAATGCGGTGGCGGCACCGCTGATTCTCGGTGCGGCGATGCATCTGGATCAGGCCCATATCGCCATGCTGATCAATGCCGATCTGTTTGCCTGCGGCATTGCCACACTGATCCAGACCATCGGCTTCGGTTCGTTCGGCATTCGCCTGCCCATCATCATGGGAGTCACCGGTCTGTGCATCCCTCCCATGCTGACCATGGCCGCGACGCCGGGAGTAGGCTTACAGGGTATTTACGGGGCTGCTCTGGTCGGGGGGCTGTTCGGTCTGGCCATCGTGCCGCTGATCGGGCGGATGCTGCGCTTTTTCCCTGCTCTCGTGACTGGCTCCATCATCATGATGATCGGTATTTCGTTGATGCGGATTGGCATCAACTGGGCTGCCGGCGGGATTGGAGCAGCTGATTACGGTTCCTTCCACCATATCTCGGCGGCGGTCGTGGTACTCCTGACCATCCTGCTGCTGGTGCGTTTCGCGCGCGGGTTTCTGTCCCATGTCGCGGTTATGGCCGGGCTGCTGACGGGATATATGCTGACCATCCTGCGGGGGGATGTCGATTTCTCGGGTCTTGCCGCGGAGCCGTGGATGAGGGTGGTTACGCCCCTGCAATTCGGCATGCCCAGCTTTCACCTGATCCCCTGCCTGACCATGTGCCTGCTGGTCACTATTACCTTTATCGAGGCGACGGGCATGTTCATGGCGCTGGGCAGCGTGGTGGGGAAGCCCGTCTCGGAGGAGGATATCAGACGCGGGCTGCGGGCCGATGGTCTGGGGACCGTGATCGGCGCGGTGTTCAACACCTTTCCCTATGTTTCCTACTCCCAGAATGTCGGCATGGTCGGGATTACGGGGGTGTTCAGCCGGTATGTCTGCGTTGCCAGCGGGGTCATCATGCTGGCGCTGGGTCTGGTGCCGAAACTGGCCTTTATCGTCGCCACCATTCCCTACAGCGTGCTGGGCGGGGCGGCTTTCATCATGTTCGGTATGGTGGCGGCCACCGGCATCAAGATCCTTGCCACCGTCGATTACAGGACGGAGCATAATGCCGTGCTGGTGGTGGCGCTGTCGGTCGGGCTGGGCGTCATTCCGCTGGTAGCGCCGGATTTTTTCCGGATGCTGCCTGCTGCATGGAGGCCGGTCGTGGCTGATCCGATCGTACTGACGGCTGTCTCCGCCGTGCTGCTGAACGCATTTTTCAGCCGTGCCACAAGGCTGCGGCAGACAAAAACGGAGCAACGCCTCATGGCGGTCCCCTTTGCCGCGCCAGAGCATCCCTCCGAGCCTGTCAGGCTCTGATGCAGAGCCAAGGCTAATCTGCGATCGTGCCGTTTGATCAGCAGAGAGAGACTTCCTATATCGCTCTCAAGGCGATATTGCTGTGGGGGGCTTTCCTCCGCGCGATGCCTTTCAGGCGGTCTTTCCGGCGTCATCGGATCAAACCTGGGATGGAACGTGGTCGATAACAGCACATTGAACAGCCTTTCCTGCCATGAGAAGCAGGGTTTTTCCCCTGATGCCGTCATGGGCGAGGCGGCGCAGGCTGGCAGCGCATGTTGCGGTGTGCTGCCGTTTCTGATCCGGCGTGATGGCACATGGCTGTATCGTGGCAGCCCCATCGCCCGTAAGGAGCTGGTCTGCCTGTTTGCGTCTGTGCTGCGACGGGATCGGGATGGGTACAAGCTGCGCACCCCGGTCGAGGAAGGCCGGATCGAGGTCGAGGATGCGCCCTTTGTCGCGGTGGAGCTGGACTGGACCGGCTGTGGCCGCCATCAGACGCTGACTTTCCGCACCAATGTCGATCAGCTCATCACTGCCGGAAAGGACCACCCGATCCGCGTGGCGCATGACATCCTGACCTGCGAGCCAACTCCTTATCTGCATGTCAGGGATGGAGAAGACGGCGCTCCTCCGGTCGAGGCGCGGATCAGCCGGGCGGTGTATTACGAGCTGGTCGCGCTGGCGGAACCGCATGATGTCTGTTGCCGTCGGATGCTGGGTGTCTGGAGCTGCGGCACGTTTTTTGCGCTCGGCGAAATGCCGTCCCATGCGGAACAGGGATGAGGCATGGAGGTGGAAGAGACTGTCCCGCCATGCGGTATAGCCTCTGTCGGCAGATATCTCCGCACGGCTCTGGCCCTGCCGGGGCCTGATCGCGCTCTGCTGCGTCGCCCGGAGATGCTGGCGGATACCGTCTCGATGATGCGGGCTGCCGCGGTGCTGGTGGGAATCACAGAGGCCGAGGAGCCGGGTATCATCCTGACGCTGCGTGCGGCGGGGTTGAGCCATCATGCCGGTCAGGTTTCCTTTCCGGGCGGCCGGATTGATCCCGGCGATGCCTCCCCGGAGCATGCTGCCTTGCGGGAGGCGCGGGAGGAAGTTGGCCTGCTGGCGGAGGATGTCCACATTCTCGGGCGACTTGATCCGATCCTGACCGGAACCGGCTTTGTGGTGACGCCGGTGGTGGGACTGGTGCGGCCGGACTGGGTGGTGACCATTGCGCCCGCGGAAGTGGCGGCGGTGTTCGAACTGAAATTGCGTGTGCTGCTGGATCCCGATGCGCCTCGGCAGGATTGGCTGGAGGTAAGAGGCATGCGTCATCAAAGCTGGGTCTGGCCGCATGAGCAACATGTGATCTGGGGGGCGACTGCCATGATCCTGATGGAGTTATCCTTGCGGTTGCGGCAGGCGGAGGTTCATCTGGCGTCGGAGCCCGGCTTTTGACGGAGGAAAAACCGTTTCTGCATCCGTCATGGCTGGATGATCCGGCCCTGCATGATGTGCTGGCGGTTCTGCCGCAGGCGCGTCCGGTGGGGGGGTGTGTGCGGGATGCGCTGGCAGGGCGGGCGGTGGCGGATATCGACCTTGCCGTACCGATGCCGCCGGAGCAGACGCTTCAGCGTCTGGAACAGGCTGGCCTGCACGGTATTCCCACCGGGCTTTCCCATGGTACGGTGACAGCGGTGAGCAGGGGCCAGCATTTCGAGATCACCAGCCTGCGCCGGGATCTGGCGACGGATGGCCGTCATGCCGAGGTGTCTTTCACCGATGACTGGCAGGAGGATGCGGCGCGGCGGGACTTTACTATCAACGCGATGTCCCTGTCGCCGGATGGCAAGCTGCATGATTATTTCGGCGGTCTGGACGATCTGCGTGCTGGCCGGGTCCGTTTCGTAGGGCAGGCGGCGCGGCGGGTGGCAGAGGACCGGCTGCGGGCGCTGCGTTTTTTCCGCTTTCAGGCCCGCTATGGCCGGTGGGAACAGGGGGCGGAGCCGGATCCGGCGGCGATGCAGGCCATTGCCGCCATGGCCGGCGAGCTGACACAGCTCTCGGCGGAGCGTGTGTGGAGTGAGTTGCGCCGTATCCTCACCGGCCCGCATCTGGCAGCAACACTGGCGGCGATGGAGCGGACCGGTGTGTTGCCGGCGTTGTTTCCAGACGGATACGATCCCGCACCGTTGGTCGAGGCTGTTGCAAACGGCATGCCCGGTGAAGGTCTGGCGGAGGAAGCAATCCCGCGCCTCGCTTTGCTGGTGGTGGAGAAGGAAGCTCCCCGCGCATTGGCCGAGCGCCTGCGCCTGTCCGGTCAGGAGGCAGGCCGGTTGACCGCCTGCCTGGATGGTTCTGTGCCGGTGTGGAATGGAGCCGAGGATACGGTGAGCCTCCGCCGGCTGCTGGCTGATGATCCGGCGCAGACTCTGATCGATCGCGCCTGGGTCATGTTGCGCGATGGGCGGGCGGCGCATCTGACACGCCTTCTGACGCCTTTGAGTCGCCCAAACTTCCCATTGGCGGGCCGCGATCTGGTGGCGGCCGGTCTTGCCGTGCCCGGCCCGGCGCTCGGCCATTTGCTCGGCACCATCCGCACGGAATGGCGCCGCCGTGGTTGCCGGCAGGGGGATGAGGAAAAGGCGGCGTTGCTGGCTTGGGTGGAGGGTGGCCTGAAGGCGGGAGAGATTTAAATTCTACTCTTCGTCTGACACGACATAAGAACTGCTGCGTCCGGCCTGATGTTTGAAGAGAAATCCCTTTTCGGTCTGGCTTTCAAGATATCAGGCTGTTGTCGGCAATGAGAGGGAAAGGTCTTTCTGCACAAAATCGATTGTGATGTCAGGATAATAGAACGGATTATTTAATATATCCTTGCACAGCCTGCGCTTCATGCAGTTCGTCCGGGCGTTGCTCCATCAATGATTGCCAAGCATGTTCTGGATGTTTCGCTGAGGGCTGTAGCATATGGAGAGCCCAGTCTTCTCATGCCCCTTTTAAATCCTGCACCTGTTGCACAAGACGATCATACGCGTCTTTAATTCTGCATGAAGAAGTGTGAGAGAGGCAGGGTTGGTATATCTCCTGGCCTGGTTCTGTTCCGATTGTGATGCTCCGAAGGAAATCATTGGTGCCGGTGGAGCACTGGTTCAGAGAAATTAATTTCTGAAACATAACGTTCTTTGAGATTGTTAATAAGTATCAATGTGTTGTAGGCAAGAGGTTCCTCCGCGCACGCGGAGATAGACCCCGCCCTGCGCGGATCAACGCGGCTTGCTCGGCGGTTCCTCCGCGCACGCGGAGATAGACCTCACCGTGACGGAACACCGGTCTCGCTCAGCGAGGTTCCTCCGCGCACGCGGAGATAGACCCTCAGATTGTGTAGACCAATCAGATTTATGCGTGGTTCCTCCGCGCACGCGGAGATAGACCCTTGGCACTTTTAGGTCCCGCCTTGATCCGGTTGGTTCCTCCGCGCACGCGGAGATAGACCCGTTGACAGGACGGCCCATTGACTGGACTCCGGGGTTCCTCCGCGCACGCGGAGATAGACCTGGCTTCACTGCGGCGGGCGGAGCGACGGTCATGGTTCCTCCGCGCACGCGGAGATAGACCCCACGGATTGTCTTGCCAGCCGACTTTGATAACGGTTCCTCCGCGCACGCGGAGATAGACCCGGCGTTTCAACAAGCTGTGGTTCAACAGGCTGGGTTCCTCCGCGCACGCGGAGATAGACCGCCATCTGGCTGATCCCAAGGCGATACGGCTGTGGTTCCTCCGCGCACGCGGAGATAGACCCTTATTGATTTAACTGGCGTTTTTTAACATCTCGGTTCCTCCGCGCACGCGGAGATAGACCTGTCAGAAATAACGGATAGAAAATCACCGCCATGGTTCCTCCGCGCACGCGGAGATAGACCGCACAGTCGGGACAAGCGAAAAGCCTCTGATTGGGTTCCTCCGCGCACGCGGAGATAGACCACGCCCGGGCCTGTCCCGTGTCCCGCTGGTGCGGGTTCCTCCGCGCACGCGGAGATAGACCCGATATCCGCCTCGCGCCGCTCTGTGCCGTGGCGGTTCCTCCGCGCACGCGGAGATAGACCTATTGGCCAGCCGATCCATGTGCCCGCGGTGAAGGTTCCTCCGCGCACGCGGAGATAGACCCGTTGGTCGCGGTTCGGAGTCTCAGTTCAGTATGGTTCCTCCGCGCACGCGGAGATAGACCCCCAGCGGCCCTTTGTGGCCGCCGGAACTCGCAGGTTCCTCCGCGCACGCGGAGATAGACCCGCGGCCAGCATCCTAGAGGCCGAGGGTCTCCCGGTTCCTCCGCGCACGCGGAGATAGACCCGCAGGGGCTGAAGAGGGGATCACCCATTGGGCGGTTCCTCCGCGCACGCGGAGATAGACCGTCCTGCGGAAATCGCCAAGGAACAGCAATCGCGGTTCCTCCGCGCACGCGGAGATAGACCTTTTGTGTTCATTGCTGTTTGCGACCAGAGCAAGGTTCCTCCGCGCACGCGGAGATAGACCCGGCGCGTATATTCCGTCTTTGCTCCCCACGCCGGTTCCTCCGCGCACGCGGAGATAGACCGCCGCCCTGTGCGGCATTGGCGTTGTCCATCATGGTTCCTCCGCGCACGCGGAGATAGACCCTAGGCAGCACTGTCACGAGCTTTCATCCCTGCGGTTCCTCCGCGCACGCGGAGATAGACCCCGCCGAGGCCAGCCAGGTGATGGAATCGCCGGGGTTCCTCCGCGCACGCGGAGATAGACCCCACAAAGGCCGCGGGAAATCAGCGCTACCGTAGGTTCCTCCGCGCACGCGGAGATAGACCTGTATTGCAGACAAGCACTCGCGGAATTCTAAGGGTTCCTCCGCGTACGCGGAGATAGACCCTACCCACAGAAAAACACCAAGGACCGCCGCTTGGTTCCTCCGCGCGGGCGGAGAATAGATCTTCCGCATCGTATCGATCGCTACTCCCCTTCCGGGGCTGTGCAAACAGCCCCCCGGCCTGATACACCCGGGTGCATGGATGCACGCCCGCTCGATCAGGTAACGGATCAGTCGCCACCCCCACACTCTCCACTAAAGCGGAGAGGTAAAGGCGCGCGGAAGATCAACGTGGAGTTGGAGCCGACTGCCCTCGCTATGATGGGGCGGCTGTGGCGGGAGCATATCGCGCATCACCGTGTTCGCATGCTGGTGGTGATCCTGCTGACGGCACTGATGGCGGGCAGCACGGCGCTGTATCCAGTAGTGATCCAGCATGCAATCGACCTGTTCAACGCCCGTGACCGGCGCATTCTGTATCAGATTCCGGTACTGGTGCTGATCGTCACCGCCCTCAAGGGCGCGGCGATGTATGGGCAGACTGTCTCCATGCAGCAACTGGTGCTGATCGTCATCAGGGAGTTGCAGGAGCGCATGTTCAGCCACCTCGCCCATGCCGATCTGGATCGGGTGGAGCGGGAGGCTCCGGCGCAGCTTGCCGCGCGTTTTACGACCGATGCCGCCACCATCCGGGAGGCGCTGGTCCGTGCCGTCAACGGGGTGGGCGATGTGGTGACGGTGGTGGGGCTGGTCTCCTCCATGGTGTATCTGGACTGGGTGCTGAGCCTGATCGCGGCGGCGATGTATCCGCTGGCGGCGCTGCCGATCCAGAAAATCGGCAAGCGCATCCGACGTGCCTCCGGCGGTATGCAGGAGCGAATGGGGGAAACCGCCGCTCTGCTGAACGAGAGTTTCGCGCAGGCCCGCACCATCCGCGCCTACCGGCTGGAGGGTTTCGAGATCAGGCGCGCCGGAGAGGCTTTTCAGCATCTCTACAGCGCGTTGTTGCGCATGACGCGGTCCCGCGCGCGGGTCGATCCGGTGCTGGAGGTGCTGGGCGGCAGTGCGGTAGCGGTGGTGATCGGCTTCACCGGCTGGCGCGCCGCGAACGGACAGAGCAGTCTGGGCGATTTTGCCGGTTTCATTGCCGCGCTGCTGATTGCCTCCCGCCCGCTGCGTGCGCTCGGCTCGCTGAACGCGGCGGTGCAGGAGGGGGTGGCCGGGCTGGTCCGGGTGTTTGCCGTTATCGACGAGCCTGCCGCCATCAGGGACGCGCCCGGTGCGGTGACATTGCCGCAAGGGCAAGGGCATGTGGCGTTCGAGAATGTGGGATTCGTCTATGCCGATGGCCGTACCGGGCTGGACGGGCTGAGCTTCGTTGCTCAGCCGGGCATGACGGTGGCTCTGGTCGGGCCTTCGGGAGCCGGAAAATCCACCGCGCTGGCCCTGTTGCCGCGCTTGCGGGATGCGACGTCCGGCCGCGTGCTGGTTGATGGCGCGGATGTCAGGGAGGTCACGCTTGCCTCCCTGCGGGATGCCATTGCCTATGTGGGGCAGGATGCACTGCTGTTCGACGACACCATCGCCGCCAATATCGGCATCGGCCGTGAGGGCGCGGAGCGGGCGGAGATCGAGCAGGCTGCCGAGGCCGCTGCCGGAGGCTTCATCCGCGATCTGCCGGAGGGGTTCGAGACGATAGTCGGCCCCGGCGGCCAGCGCCTGTCCGGTGGGCAGAGGCAACGTGTGGTGCTGGCGCGGGCGCTGCTGCGCAATCCGCGCATTCTGCTGCTGGATGAAGCGACCAGCGCGCTGGATGCGGAAAGCGAGGCCGCTATACAGCAGGCTCTGACCAGATTGCGTCAGGGGCGTACCACGCTGGTGATCGCGCACCGTCTGTCCACCGTGCGTGATGCCGATCTGGTGGTGGCCATGGCCGATGGCCGGGTGGCGGAGCAGGGCACCCATACAGCCCTGATGGAGCAGGACGGGCTGTATGCCCGGCTGGTGCGTAGCCAGACGCTGGAGCTTTAACCCACCACACCACCGAACAGATGGCCGGTGATCGCGGTGGCAGCCATGGCGAGCACACCCCATAGCAATACTCGCATCGCCGCCCGCAGCTTCGGCGCATTTCCGGCCCATGCTCCCGCCAGACCCAGCAGCAGCAGCGCCAGCAGGGACACGGCCGAAACGGTCCAGATCACGCTTGTCTGTCCTGTGCTCTGCCCTGCCGCATTGTAGGGATCAGGGGCCAGTGTCGCTGCCAGCCATGGCAGGGCCGCACCACAGGCGAAAGAGGCCGCCGAGGCCAAAGCCGCCTGCACTGGACGGGCCGCTCCGTCCTCGCTCATGCCCAGCTCGTCCCTGGCATGGGCTGAGAGAGGATCGCGGCGCATCAATTGCTCTGCAACCTGTCGTGCGAGGGGAGCATCCAGACCGCGGATGCGATAGATCTCGGTCAACTCCTCCAGCTCTCCGTGCCAGTCGGCATCCAGTTCCTTTTTCTCCCGCGCCAGATCGGCGCGCTCTGAATCGGATTGGGAGCTGACGGAAACGTATTCACCGGCCGCCATCGACATGGCCCCCGCGATCAGAGCCGACAACCCGGCCAGCAGAATGGCGCCACGCCCGCTGCCCGGGCTGGTTGCGCTGGCCACGCCGACCATCAGGCTGGCGGTGGACAGAATACCGTCATTTGCCCCCAACACGGCGGCACGAAGCCATCCGAGCCGTTCCGTGGCATGGGTTTCACGATGTCTGATGCGGCTGCGCATGGGGATTTCCATCATTCGGGAGGATGCAAACGGCAGGAAGTCGCCGGACCGTAGCCGTCCGCCAAGGAGCTGCCCATCCGGAAGAACGGCCGAATAGATGATCGTTTGATGATCCGTAACAGGCTCAAGCGGCTTCGAAGCCCTGCGGATGTGCGCGCCGCCATGCAAGGGCGGTGGCAACAATGTCATCCAGCTCAGGGAAACGGGGTATCCAGCCGGTTTCGCTGCGGATTTTTTCTGCACTGGCAACCAGAATAGCGGGATCGCCAGGCCGTCTGGCCTCGATGCGCATCGGTACGGTCAGGCCGCTGACACGCTCGACACTGCGGATGACTTCCATCACGGAATAGCCTGCGCCATTACCGAGATTATACACTGTGCTCCCCTGATCGATCCGCGTCAGAGCCGCCAGATGCGCTTGCGCCAGATCGCTGACATGGATGTAGTCGCGGATGCAGGTGCCGTCCCGTGTCGGGTAATCATGGCCGAACACCCTTATCTCTGGCCGTAACCCCAGCGCCGCGTCGATCACCAGCGGGATCAGATGGGTCTCCGGATCATGATCTTCACCGCTGCGTCCCTGGGGATCGGCTCCCGCAGCGTTGAAATAGCGCAGGCAGGCATAGCGCAGCCCGTGAATCCGGTCCGCCCATGACAGAGCCCGCTCGATCATCAACTTGCTCTCGCCATAGGGAGAGCCGGGCTGAATGGCGGCGTTCTCGTCGATCGGCGTGTCGTCGTGATGGCCGAACAATGCGGCGGTGGAGGACAGGAGGAAGCGCGGCACTTTATGCTGCACGCAGGCCTCGATCAGTTTAAAGCCCAGTGCCGCATTCTGGTTCATGTAGAGCATCGGATCGACCATGCTCTCCCCCACCAGAGAACGCGCGGCGAAATGCAGCACGCCATCCCATTGTCCATCGGCAAGGATGGTATGAAGCATGGTCTCGTCAGACAGATCGGCGACCACGAGCCGCACGCCGGGTGGCAGAGCCTGACGGTGTCCCTGAAACAGGGAATCATAGACGGTGACTTCGTCGCCCCGGTCATGCAGTGCCCAGACCGTATGGCTGCCGACATAGCCCGCCCCGCCTGTGACCAGCAGCCGCAGGGGACGATGAGGGGAGACACCGGAAACTGTTTCATTCATCACGGAAACAAGGTCCGTTCATGCTGGTAAAAAATAAGTTGCACACCCTGTTTCTCATGCGGTGTCTGCGAGAGTGATGCAACCCCTCTGGCACTCGGCTCGCTGAGACCAGTCAAATAATGGCGATGCAGGATTTCGATTCAGGTGGTTTCCGATGCAGCGTGATCTTGCAACACTGTTGAAGGACAGGGCTCGAAAAAACGGTTTATCTGGGAAAAGGATAAAAAATAATGCGGATGATTGGAACGTGGAAATCGGGGGCAATGAGCGCTGCTTTTCTCGCGGGGGCCTTTCTCGTGGGTGTCGGTACGCTGCGTTTTGAGAGTGGCGCAGCGCATGCTGAAGCAGCGTCGCAGAAGATCGCATCCACTGATCCGGCATCAATCAAGGCCGGCACATATGTGGCTGATCCGGCGCATTCACAGGTCGCATTCTCGGTCTCGCATTTCGGATTTACGAATTACAATGGTCTGTTTTCCGATGCACAGGGGGAGTTGACCATCGATCCCGCCGCTCCGGAAAAGACGATGCTCCGTATCAGTATTCCGATCGCATCGGTGGTGACAACCAGTCAGAAACTCACTGAAGAATTGAAATCTGCCGACTGGCTGGACAGCGCAAAATTTCCGGAAGCAACGTTCGTTGCGACCAAGGTGACGCTTGCCGGCAAGGATCATGCGGTGGTGCCCGGCAATCTGACGCTGCACGGGGTTACGAAACATGTCGTGCTACGGGTTCGGCTGGTTGGCACAGGCATCAACCCGATGGATAAAAAACAGACGGTCGGGTTTGAAGCTTATACAGAACTCCATCGTGGTGAATTTGGCATCACCAAGTATCTGCCGGTCGTGGGTGATGAGGTGAAGCTGAGGATTGCCGGAGCTTTCGAGTTGAAGGAATAATAACCTTGGTTGAAAGCGCTTAAACACGATCCTTTAAGACATGTATTTTGAAAAAGCCTTGCGGTTCCCTCACTGCAAGGCTTTTTTTTGCTGCATCACATGGTTGTGAACATAGTTATACAGGCTGCTATCGCAACTTTCTCGCCCTGGTAACGTCTTGAGTGAAGGATTGCCGTCCTGAGGCGCGATGCGGGAACATCGCCGCCCGGTCCGAACGGCAACTATCCGCAAGACAACATAATCGAGGAATACGCATGTCACATACAACACATCCGGTGCCGCCCGGCCCTTATGGTGACACGGGTTGGAGCAGCCAAGATGAGTATCTGGCGCTGGATGAGCGTCGTATTCGGCTGTCCAACCGGATTTCCTGGGGCGCTGTGCTGGCAGGCGTTGTTCTCGCTCTGGTGGTGCAGGCCCTGTTGAATCTGCTCGGGATCGGTATCGGGCTGAGTTCCGTTGATGCTGCCAACAGCTCCGGTAATCCGGATGCCGATACGCTGTCCATGGCGGCGGCGGGCTGGTGGACCCTCTCGGGCATTATTGCCGCCTTTTTCGGTGGCCATGTGGCGGGTCGTTTATCCGGCACTGCAAAGCTGAATACTGCGCGGTGGCATGGCCTGGTCTCATGGGCGGCTACGACTTTCGTCCTGTTTTACATCCTGACAACCGCGGTTGGCGGCATGGTCGGTGGTGCGATCAGCACGGTGGGTAGCGGCGTGGGTCATGCGATTGGTGGTACTGCCAGCGGGATCGGTTCGATGGTAGGCGGGATGGGCAATGCGGCCGGAACGGCGGCAGCGCGCAATCCTGATGATGCAAAGCAGGCCTATAACAGTCTGGAAGCCCAGGTGCGCAGCCTGGTCAATCCGTCCGACGCGCAGACGGTGCAGAATGCCGCCGTTGCCTACGTGAAGGCAAAGCTGAACGGGAACCAGCAGGAAGCTGATCGCGCCCGTGAACAGGCCGTCAATGGTGTGGCCAAAGCGGCCAATATCAGCCCTGATGAAGCCAAGACCCGTCTGGATGCGCTGGAGCAGCAGTATCAGAAGACAATCGATGAGGCGAAGCAGCAAGCCATCGCGGCGGCAGAAGCGACTCGCAAAGCTGCAGCTCGTGGTGCAATCTTCGGTGTCATTGGTCTCCTTCTGGGGGCGGTTGCAGCCTGGTTCGGTGGCGGTGCTGGTGCACCTGAGGCGGAAGCCGTGATCCATCATAACCACGCGGTGCGTCGCGACTGATCACTGTCTGATTTATCCGGGTTCACGGAAGGCGGCGCGGGAATAAATCCCGCGCCGTTTTTTTGTTTCATCAAACAGAAGGTACCAATCGTTTTATAAAAATATTGTGCGTATGGCACGATAGCGGCAGATAAAGCCCGTTCTCCGACCCTGCTGCTTTGAAGGCCTGTAAAAATAAAATGCACCTTTCCTGGGCGCTGGATGTGTTTCTGTTTGCGGCGGCTTTTTGCGCCGGAGTGGTCGATACGGTGGCAGGGGGTGGAGGATTGATCTGCGTTCCGGCACTCGGCCTGACGGGTATGGGGACGGTGGCCGTCTTCGGCACCAACAAGCTGCAATCTGTGTTGGGACAGCTTTCTGCCACACTGAAATTCTGGCGTCAGGGAGGAATGGATTTTTCCCCTCTCCGGCGTGGTTTGCTCTGCACGGTGGTGGGAGCGCTGGCCGGAGCCATGTTGCTGCAAATTGTTTCAGAGGTTTTTCTGAAGCGTTTGGTGCCGTGGATGTTATTCGGTGTATTTCTATATTACGTGTTGTCATCTGATCGCAAGGATGTAACGGGAGAGTCCCGATTGCCGCCTCATCCATGCAAATTGCAACCTCTGGGGGTTGCCATCGGGTTCTATAACGGTTTTTTCGGCCCCGGCACTGGATCGATCTGGACCGTGGCCCTCAGCCGGACCTATCAACTGCGCATCAATGCGGCCACAATGTACGCAAATCCTCTGAACATGGCAGGCAACATTGCGGCGTTGTCGATTTTGATCAGCAGCAGCGGGGTTGATTACCGGCGCGCCCTGATCATGGGGGCAGGTTCTTTTCTGGGAGCACAGATCGGTGGCAATGTGGTGATCCACAAAAGCGCTCGTTTGTTGCGGACCGTTTTCATGACGCTGATGCTGGTCTCGATAGTCGGCAGCTTCCTCAGAGCCTATGGATAGGGATAGGCTTCCCGGCCATGAGACCGGGAAAAATGCATGCTTTGATCAATAGTTTTCCGGCACGTAAAGTTCTGTCGGCAAGGTACGGCGTTCATAATGCGGGTCGAATACCCTTTCCGGCAATGCCACTGGTTCATGTGGCACATCGCCATAGGGTATCATGGACAGAAGGTGCGCGATACAGTTCAGCCGCGCCCGCTTCTTGTCGTTGCCCTCGACGATATACCAGGGGGCTTCGGGGATGTTCGTACGTTCGAACATCTCTTCCTTCGCCTTGGTATATTGCTCCCAACGCACGCGGGATTGCAGATCCATCGGGGACAGTTTCCACTGCTTCAGGGGATCATGAATACGCATCATAAAGCGCAGCTGCTGTTCCTGATCGGTGATCGAGAACCAGTATTTTATCACAATGATGCCGGAGCGGACCAGCATACGCTCGAATTCAGGCACGTCGCGGAAGAAATCCTCCACCTGTGATTCGCTGGCGAAGCCCATCACGCGCTCCACGCCGGCGCGATTGTACCAGCTGCGATCGAACAGCACGATTTCACCGGAAGCTGGCAGATGCGCGATGTAGCGCTGGAAATACCATTGCGTGCGTTCGCGGTCAGAGGGGGCGGGGAGCGCCACAACACGCGCCACACGCGGGTTGATGCGCTGAGTAATCCGTTTGATGACGCCGCCCTTGCCGGCACTGTCGCGACCCTCGAACAGCACCACGACTTTCAGCCCATTATGGACCACCCAATCCTGAAGCTTCACCAGCTCCGATTGCAGGCGCAGCAGTTCGCGGAAATACAGCCCGCGATCGATGGTGCTTTTGCGGTGCTGACTCTGCAATGCGCGCAAGGCGGCAGGAAGGCGACTGTCGTCGATTTCCTGTTCCAGTTCTTCATCGAAATCGTCCTCAAGCTCAAGCGCCAGCCAGGATTTTTCGATAGGGCTGGAAGGGTCGTTCATAGCGGCATCCTCACGGGCTTTAGGCAGCAATGCAGACAGGATGTAGAAAAATCTGTCTGCCTCGTCCCGTGAAGCATTTGCGACGGTTTTGCCTCCTCCCGGATTGAAGAGGTCGGATCAGCGTCGTTTTTTCTCTGCCCTGAAGCGTAGCAGCCCCAGCCTGTTGAGCAGCAGACAGGCTCCCGCGACGGAGCCGAGGATCGCCATGAACGCGATATAGGTGCCGCCAGGGCCGGAGGTTCCAGGCAAACCCGTGGTGTTCATGCCGAAAATACCGGTCACCAGCGTGGGCGGCAGCAGGATGGCGGTCAGCACGGACAGGATCATCAGGCTGTGATTGGTTTCCTCGGCATTGCGGGCGGCAAGCTGATCCTGCGCGATGCGGCCCCGTTCCTGCAACGACATGACGTTGCGCTTCAGGCTTTCAAGGCGGGAGGTGACGCGGCTCATATCATGTCCGGCTTCTCCGATCCATTCAGGGGCGATCTCGGCGATTTCACCATACAGTTCTACGGTCGGCTCCACCCGGCGATACAGCAGCAGCACGGAGCGGCGCAGCCCGGCCAACTCGTCGCGTGTGACCTCATATCCTTGAAGCAGCCTGTCCTCCATATTGTCCAGTTTCAGGGCCAGCACCTTGGCAGCGCGGCTGATGCCTTCCATGATGGCCCGCATCAGATGATCCCATTGCGCGGCGGTGGTATCCAGCGATGCCTGACCATAGCCGATCACCGACGGTGCCCGCAGCGGATGCCGACGCGCCGTGATCAGCATGGTCGGCGTCATCACCAGATGCAGCACACCCATATAGGCCGGGTCCGGTTCTTCACTGACTTCATGCGCGAAATCGGGGATTGTGCCCCAGATAGCATCATTCTCTGTATCGAGATGGGAGGATTCGTTGCGATCGCACAGCAGCGCGCAAGCTTGTTCCGGCAGCCCGGGCAAAGCGCGGATGAATTCGGTGACGCGCGTATCCAGCAGATCGAGATGCAGCCAGATGGGCTTTTCCGGCACGCCGGTGGAGAAAATGGCCTCGATCTCGGGTGCGGTGAGCAGCTTGCGCGCCGTCAGATCCCTTGCTGCGAGCAGGCCATAACAGGGCGGCATTCTGGCTGGCTTATCCATAGGGGCGTCCTGAATCGGCGGTTTTTGTCTTGGCATCCCAATGGGCATCCCAATGGGCATCCCAATGGGCATCCCGAGCCTGCCTCTTGCATGAGGACAGTTTGCACTGTGCTTTTGGGATGGAATACCGGTGTAAGACAAGGCACAGATTTTTGACCATGCCGAGCCGACAAATACTCTGCCGGATGGCCAGTTTTAAGGGTTCTTTTCCCGGATAGGCAGGTTTCTGCCCTTCGTCAGTCAGTGGCACCCACCCTTGCTTCCACCGCAGCCGTCGCATCCCTTGCATCCGCTAGAGGAGGGTGAGGCGGCGGGAGAAAGACGCTCGGCCAGCGCAGGCATCACCTGCATCCGCCGCAGCAGAGCCGATACAGCCGACCAGAGCGGGGCCATGGCACGGGGGGCAAGCTTTTGCATCCAGAACAAGGCGCAGATCAGGACGGCGATCCCGGCGATGATGGACTGGAGCATGGTGGCCTCCTGGCTGGCTTCAACCGGTGAACAGGCGCGTTATACGATATGTCAGGAAAGACAGCAGATAAGCCAGTCCGAACAGATATCCGGCGCTGATCCAGACCATCTTCCAGCCCCCTGTTTCCCGTCGTATGACGGCCAGCGTAGAAAAACACTGCGGCGCATAGACATACCATGCCATCAGAGAGAACGCCGTCGCCATGCTCCATTGCGAGGAGAGCAGCGGCATCAGCTTCTCAGCGGCATGATCCTTGTCGGCGGTAATCGAATAGACGGTGGCGAGCGCACTGACCGCTACTTCCCGTGCGGCGAGGCCGGGAATCAGGGCGATGCAGATCTGCCAGGTGAATCCGATTGGCTCGAACACCAGCAGCATGGCCTGACCAATCTGCCCGGCGAGGCTGTAGTTGATTGCCGGGCCGGTTGCGCCGGGCGGTGGGGAGGGGAAGCTCGACAAGGCCCATAGCAATATGCTGACGGAGACGATGATGGTGCCCACGCGACGCAGGAAAATATAGGCGCGCTGCCACAGTTCGATGGCCAGACTACGCAGGCTGGGCAGACGATAGGGGGGCAATTCCAGCAACAGGGGTTGTTCCTCTACCGTGCCACGTTTCAGCACGCGGGCGACCAGCAAAGCGCTGAGGATACCTGCCAGATACAGCGCGAACAGAACCAGTCCCTGCAGATTGAACAGGCCCAGAATCGTATGGGCCGGGATGAAGGCGCCGATCAGCAAGGCGTAGACCGGCAGTCTTGCGGAGCAGGTCATCAGCGGCGCGATCAGGATGGTCAGCATCCGGTCCCGCGGGTTCTGAATGGTGCGGGCTGCCATGATCCCCGGCACTGCACAGGCGAAACTGGACAGCAGCGGAATGAAGGAACGGCCGCTCAGCCCGGCCGTAGCCATGAAACGGTCAAGCAGGAATGCGGCGCGGGGCAGATAGCCGGATGCCTCCAGCGTCAGAATCCACAGGAACAGCACCAGAATCTGTGGCAGGAACACGATCACGGTGCCGGCTCCGGCGATCACGCCATCGGAAATCAGGCCGCGCAACGGGCCTTCCGGCAGGGCAGTCCCCGCCACGTCGCCAAGATGGTCCATGGTATCCTGCAGGAAATCCATGACCGGCTTGGCCCAGGAAAACACGGCCTGAAACATCGCGAACATCAGCAGGGTCAGCAGCAGCATGCCCCACACCGGATGCAGCACCCAGCGATCCAGCCTTTCCTCCAGTGTCGGACGTTCCGGCGCGATGCGGGTGATACAGCGATCCAGCATGGCGCGAACCTCGGCATGCAGATCAGCATTGGCGTTGGTCAGCGGTGGTGGCGGCAGAGCGGGAGGCAGCGTATCCAGCAGGCGCAGCAGGTTGTCTGCTCCATTGCGCTGTGTGCCGATGGCGGTGACGACCGGGATTCCCAACGCCTCTGACAGCTGGGGAACATCAATATGCAGCCCCTGTTTTTCGACCGCATCCATCATGTTGATGACGGCCACCATCGGACGGCCCAGTTGCCGTACTTCCAGCAGGAAGCGCAGATGCAGGCGCAGATTGGTGGCGGCAATGACACAGAGCAGCAGATCGGGCGGATCTTCCCCCCGATACCGGCCGAGACAGACATCGCGTGTGACGGCCTCATCGGGACTGGCAGCATGCAGGCTGTAGGTGCCGGGCAGATCCAGCACCTGCACGGAACGTCCGCTTGGCGTGGTCACGCGGCCTGATTTCCGCTCGATGGTCACACCGGCATAGTTGGCGACTTTCTGGCGGCTGCCGGTCAGCCGGTTGAACAGCGCCGTCTTGCCACAGTTTGGATTGCCGACCAGCGCAATGCGCAGCGGGTGTGTGGTGGTTGACATCGGGTCCAGTCGTTACAATCGGGAAACTGAAATAACAGACGCATCAGCAAGGCAAAGGTGGGAGGAGATCATTACTGTGCGGCCAGACGGTCGCCGGGATCACTGCGCAGAATAACGCGGTCAGCCTCGGCCTGACGCAGGGCGAAGCGGGTAAAGCCGATCTCCACCGCCACCGGATCGCCACCCAGAGGGCCATGCGCGATCATCCGCACAGGTTCGCCGGGGACGAAGCCAAGCTCACACAGACGCCGGGCGATGACGTCATCCGGTCCGAGCGGCTCGATATGGTCGATGACACTGTGGCTGGCAACCGACAGCTGGGTCAGGCGCATGGGTCAACTCCTTGGCACGATGGCCATGGGATCCTTCCGCCCAGATCCAGACCAGAGCAGAAGTTGAGAATGAGGATTAGTTAAATTCTTGTCTGATGTCCAATGCGCTGCCGGGATGGGTTCCCTGCAAAAAGCCGAAAAAGCATAAAATATATTTTTAATGACAAAAAAGCGGTGCCCGGCTGGTGCACCGCCTGTTCGTTATTCCGCGAGGGTAAGGTTTTCAGGTCATGAAGCTGTATTGATTGATGCTGGTGACACCGAGCAGGGTGATATGGGTATTATCACTGAGCGTCAGGGATAGTCCGGATGTAGTCTGCTGAGCACTGGCGAGAACGGTCTGCACTGCGTTATCGCCATATCCCTGTAATTGGATAAAGTCTTTTCCGTTCTGGAAATTGCCGATGGTGACGTTTCCTCCGGCCTGTCCGTTGGCGAACAGGAACAGATCGGTGGAGGCGCTGGCCCATGCGTTGCTGGTGCCACTGCCGAAGCCGACGGCGTAGGAGCCTGTCTCGCCGACGATATTGGCATTGGCGCTGTTGGTGAAGATGGCGGCATTCTGTCCACCGAACAGGGTGGTGGCGCCCTGATCCATCACCACCAGATCATTGGTGCCATTGCTGAGAATGGTGCCGCCGCCAATGCCCCCGAACACGGTGTTATTGGCCCCCTGCGTTGCGAGCGTCACGGCACCCGTTTGGCTGCCGAGCAGCACGTTGCCATTCCCGTTGGCGAACAGTGTGCTGCCCGCGCCATTGGCAGAGAGTTGATTACCCCCGGCACTGCCGCCGATGATGGTATCGGCGCCTGTGCCACCGAAGACGGTGACCTTGCCGGCTCCGCCATTGACATTCATGGCTCCGCTGCCACCGATGACGGTGCTGGCTCCGGCTGAACTGACGAAGTTCAACTGGGTGGCATTGTTGAACACCATGGCATTACCGGAAGCCCGCACAGTTGCCGCACCCTGTGTTGCGGTAATGGTATCTTGTCCCCTGGAGTTAACGATGTTGTTGGCATTGCCGAGTAGAACCGTATTATCGCCATAGCCAGGGCTGAAGGTCGTGGCGCTGCTGCCACCAACCAGCGTGTCATTCCCGTCACCGGAAAAGACGGTCGTGAAAGAACTGCCCTGTTTGATAGTCCCTGCGGTGCCATTGATGGAAAACGTGTTATTGGCTGCGTTGAAGCCGACAGCCCCGCTCACCGGAGAGGCATTGAATACCTGATCCGTCCCGCTGCTTGATATAGTCTGTCGGGCTGTATTCTGTGCTGCCAAGGTACCGAAATCATTGGTGAACACCAAATCCCTGTTGGTCTGAACGGAGCCGATGGTAAGCAGACTTGCAAGATCAATGGTTTCTCTGCTTGTGGCTGCAGGATTGGTATCCCAGATCTTGACGGTCCATGTGCCTTGAGCCTGCTCTCCCCATAAAGCCGGAGTCGTGAGGGTATAGCCACTTTTCGGCCACGCGACATCCGAAAGGATTTTTGTGTTTGAAAGCAGCGTAACGTTGGTATGACTTGGAGATGTCAGGACAATGTTCAAGTATCTTGAGTTCGCTACTGTCAAATCAAGATTCAAGCTGACATGCTCAAGCGTCATGTTCTTGTTTATCGTGAACGTAAAGGTGGCAGGATTGCTTCCATCGCTGTTGGTTGGAATGGTAATGACTGGGGAGGGATCGTATTCTTGTCTTTCAATCTCTTCGGTGCTGGTGACACTGCGGTCCCGATAGCTTTCAGCGAGGCGCACAGCGGCACGCGCGTCGACTAGACCGAACCCATAATCCCGGTTGAACATGCTGCCGCCGCCATTCCAGTCTGCTGAACCTGTCGAAAACCATCTGTAGGCACTGCTGTCGTTTAAGCGTGCGGATTTGGCCAGAATCTGTTGTACATCTCGATAGTTCAGATTTGGATTGGCCTGCAACACCAGTGCAGCAACCCCGGAGACAAAGGGGGCTGCCGCAGAAGTGCCACTGAAACTATACGTATAATCGCCGGCTGTTCCTGTGTGAGTATTGTAGCCATCTGTACTGGTTCGGTCGGTTGTAACGTTCCCGTTGCCAGGAATGGTTGGCAATTGGTTCGTGCTGCTTCCTCCGGGTGCGCTGATCAGCAGGTTGGCGCCGGGTGTGCTGTAACGGGATACAACACCATTATTATCAATCGCGCCCACTGCAATAACATATTGAGAACTGGAAGTTCCTTCCAGCATGCTATCGTTTCCGGATGGTCTGTCATTGCCGTTAGATTTGACAAAAATCGTGCCCAGCTTATTGCGGCCCTGCAGAACCAGATCATTAAGGCCGACTGTAACAGAAGTGAAAGGTTTATCGCTTCCCCAGCTGTTGTTGACCACATCCATTTGGTTCTGAAATGCGTATTTGAAAGCGGTTTGCATCTGATTAGGTTCTGGAATGTAGGATTGGGGTATTCCTAATCCTACATGGTAGACGCCTAGCGTTACATCTGGTGCAACGCCTGAGCCTCCGATTCCGTTATTGGCAATGGCCCCTATGATCCCGGCAACGGCGGTACCGTGTTTTTCGGCCGCTTCATCGGGGCCACCGCCAGGCGAATCCAATGCAGCATCCCACGTGGCGCCAACAGCAATATTGGCCTTCAGATCTGGATGATCCAGCTGGACGCCATCGTCAATGATGCCGACACGGATGCCTTTGCCGGTATAGTAGGGCCAGATCGGAACGACATCGATATCAACGCCAATGCCTCCATTGGCTTGCCCGGTATTTTTAAGGCCCCACTGATACTGGAACAGGGGATCGTTCGGATCATTTTTAAAGGTCATTCTAATGGCCTACTGGTAATTGTTTTGTAAGAAATAAAGCTGGAAAGCTAAGTGCAGAGCAGTATACATAGCAATGTAAGCATCTCTCAGGTCATAAAGCTGTATTGATTGATGCTGGTGACACCGAGCAGGGTGATATGGGTATTATCACTGAGCGTCAGGGATAGTCCGGATGTAGTCTGCTGAGCACTGGCGAGAACGGTCTGCACTGCGTTATCGCCATATCCCTGTAATTGGATAAAGTCTTTTCCGTTCTGGAAATTGCCGATGGTGACGTTTCCTCCGGCCTGTCCGTTGGCGAACAGGAACAGATCGGTGGAGGCGCTGGCCCATGCGTTGCTGGTGCCACTGCCGAAGCCGACGGCGTAGGAGCCTGTCTCGCCGACGATATTGGCATTGGCGCTGTTGGTGAAGATGGCGGCATTCTGTCCACCGAACAGGGTGGTGGCGCCCTGATCCATCACCACCAGATCATTGGTGCCATTGCTGAGAATGGTGCCGCCGCCAATGCCCCCGAACACGGTGTTATTGGCCCCCTGCGTTGCGAGCGTCACGGCACCCGTTTGGCTGCCGAGCAGCACGTTGCCATTCCCGTTGGCGAACAGTGTGCTGCCCGCGCCATTGGCAGAGAGTTGATTACCCCCGGCACTGCCGCCGATGATGGTATCGGCGCCTGTGCCACCGAAGACGGTGACCTTGCCGGCCCCGCCATTGACGCTCATGGCTCCGCTGCCACCGATGATGGTGCTGGCCCCCCCTGAACTGACGAAATTCAGCTGGGCGGCATTGTTGAACACCATGGCATTACCGGAAGCCCGCACAGTTGCCGCACCCTGTGTTGCGGTAATGGTATCTTGTCCCCTGGAGTTAACGATGTTGTTGGCATTGCCGAGGAGAACAGTATTATTGCCATAGCCGGGATTGAAGGTCATGGCGCTGCTGCCACCGACCAGCGTATCATTGCCATCGCCGGTATAAAGTGCCGACAAGGTGGTTGCAGGCGCGATGGAGGCCGAAGTCCCCCCAATGGAAAAGCGCTGCACCGGAATGCTGATGCTGACCGGCAGGCTTACAGCAGAGGCGTTGAAAACCGGGTTTGGCTGTGTGCTGGATAAGATCAGCCGGCTTGTACTCTGGCTGGCCAAAGTCGGAAAATCATTCGTGTAGACAATGTCATGGCTGGCAGGCTGCGATCCTGTGACACTCAATGTCGCGCTGGTCAGCGTATCGGGCGTCGTGGGGGTTGAGAAATGAGCATTGTCCCAGATGCTCATTGTCCAGGTGCCTTGCGCATGTTCTCCCTGGAAAATGGGCGAGGTCAGTGTAAAACCGCCTTGTTTCCAAGGAACATTCTGCATATCGGCAATGTTCACCAGCAGGAACGCGGTGGTGCCCGCTGGCGAGGTCAGACCAAGACGAAGATTGCCTGAATCCGGCACATTCATGTTCAGATTCAGGCTGACATGCTCAACAGAAATGGCGTTATCGATGGTAAAGCTGATCCGTGTCGGTGCTGTACCTGATGGATCGAGTGCAATATCGACCGGGCTTGCAGGCTGATAGGCAGCGGTCAGTGTCTGCCCGGTTCCGGTGACGCTGCGGCCCCGATAGCTTTCGGCCAGACGCACGGCGGCGCGGGCATCGACCAGACCAAATCCGTAATCGGCGTTGTAGAAACGGCCTCCTCCATTCCAGTCTGCCGAATGCGTCTGGAACCATTTGACGGAGCCTGCATCGATGATGCGTGCAGATTGGGCCAGAATCTGCTGTACATCACGATAATTCAGGTTGGGATTGGCCTGAAGCATCAGGGCCACGATGCCTGATACAATCGGCGCGGAGGCAGAGGTGCCGTTGAAATTATAGACATAATCTCCGGCAGCACCGGCAAGGGTGTTATAGCCATCAGAACCGGTGCGATCGGTGGAGACGATGTCTGAACCGGGTGTAGAGGCAGAGGGATTGGTGGCAGAGCCGCCCGGCGCGGTGATCAGCAGGCTGGCGCCCGGCGTGCTATATCTGGCTACGATGCCGGTATTGTCGACGGCCCCGACCGCGATCACGTATTGGGAATTCTTGGTGGCGTTCATGATGGCGTTGGAGCCTCTGCCACGGCTGTCACCGCTGGACATCACGATCACGGTGCCAAGTCCGTTGCGGCCCTGCTGTGCCAGTGTCTGAAGCCCGGACATGAAGGGCGCGAACGGGGTTCCGACCCCCCAGCTGGCATTGACCACATCCATCCGGTCGTTCAGCGCATGCGTGAAGGCAATCGAGAATTCCTGCGGATTCACCGGGTAGGGAACCGTTCCCTCTGCTTCGTGATAGATGCCGAGCGTGGCATCGGGGGCAACTCCCACTCCGCCAATCCCGTTATTTGCGGCGGCGGCAATCAGACCGGCGACGGCAGTGCCATGATTTTCCGCGGCAGTGGTCGGGCCACCGCCCGGTTTGTCCTGTGCGGCATCCCACGTAGCGGTCGGGTCGATATTTTGGACCAGATCGGGATGATCGAGCTGGGTTCCGACATCGATGACACCGACACGAACCCCTTTGCCAGTGTAGCGGGACCATAGCGGCGTGACATCAATATCGATCCCGGGTGTTCCCCCTGCCTGTCCGGTATTTTGCAGATACCATTGATACTGAAACAGCGGATCATTCGGCAGGCCGGAAAAAGACATTCATCGACCCTGGATATAAAAAATAACACGAAGAAACATAAATTATATTTTTATCATTTTTGTTCTCCTTACAATGGGATAATTGTGAAAGAATGGTTATCCTTGGAAAGCAGTGCACACTGTGGTTTTCGTGCACTGCTTCTGCTGATATCGCTTACTGCCGATGCGAAAAGGACACTGCATAGGCGGCATTACGCGCGTCGATCAGCGGATCGGCGGAGGCTTCGATCCCGGCTTCCAGATTGCCGGGCAGAAACAGGATGGAGGCTGCCTGTTTGGCCGCATCCTCGGGGATGCGCGTGATGGAGATCGTGCCGAGCTGGACCTGGCGGCGATCTGCCGGGAAGCGCTTTGACCCATCTTCGATCGCGTCGTCTTTTTCAGCCAGAACGGCATAGAGAGCGAATTTGACAGGGCCTTTTTTCAGTCGCGTCGGCAGCTCATCCACCAGAAAATCCGGCTTCTGTTTCTCGGCTTCCCGCTGCGTCAGATGATGGGCGCCGCTGATCGGGGAGATTTTGAATCGGAATGGATGTTTCTTGCCATCGCTATCGGTGAAAATGAAGGTGTTGATACCGTTGTATGTTTCCCTCGCAAAGCTGGACGGTGTTTTGAGGGCGCCGACTGCTCCGGCTACGGTGGGGTGAGTGATGATGAACTGCTCGGCCGGGGTCGGGTGAGGCGCATCCTTGCTTTTCGAAATTGCAGTCAGTAGCTGAAGAAATTCTTCCGGCGTGCGGACCGGGAAAAAGGGCAGGGAGTTGGTGATCACATCGACATCTGTATGACCCTTGTCGTGAAATCGGATGGCCATGCCGTGGGGATTGGCATTCGGCGAGAGGTCGGCGACATGAGGCAGGCCGGTGGCGTCTGAGAAGCGCACGGTGACGGGAATGGTCTTGCCCGTGAAAATGCCTGCCCGGCTGAGCTTTTTCGCATCTGGGCTTGGGGTGAATGTGCCTTCCGCCAGCACACCCTTGGCATGATTGGCCCGCTGGCCGGGGGCCTGCTTGCCCCACATTATATTCATGACATTCACGATCTGCTCGGGCATGGAGGCTCCATCCTCCGCCATGGCGGGGCCGGCGGCAGACAGTGAGAAAGCAGCAGCAAGCAACAGCCCGGCAGCGGCAGCCCGGATATAAGGCGGTCGAGTATGATGGTGCGACACAGGGTACGACATGGGGGGAGGAAACCCTTATGATGGATGGGATCCCGGTTGATCCGGGTGTTTTCGGGGGCGGCTGAAGGAAAGAAAGGCAGTAGATACGCCCCTCACAGGCGGAGGATAATCATCCTTTCCCCGTGTTGTCTTGCTCCCTTTCTCCCGCATTGCAGTCAAAGGGAAAGATGGGGGAAGGAGGAGAAGGAGGGCAGGTCTGACCCCATGACGGTGGACAATCGGTTCGGCTGCGTTTAGGTGCAGCGCCTTCACTTTTTATCATCAGGATACCGATATCATGCCAGCGATCACCCTGCCCGACGGCTCCGTGCGCCACTATGATGCGCCGGTGACGGGCACTACGATCGCGGCCGATATCGGTCCCGGTCTGGCGCGCGCGGCTCTGGCAATGAAGGTGGACAGCCAGATGATGGACCTGTCCCGCGCCATTGCGGCTGATGCGCATGTGGTGTTCGTCACCCGTAAGGACGAAGTCGCGCTGGAGATGATCCGCCACGATGCCGCGCATGTGCTGGCGGAAGCGGTGCAGGAGCTGTTCCCCGGCACGCAGGTGACCATCGGCCCGTCGATCGAGAACGGTTTCTACTACGATTTCGCCCGCAACGAGCCGTTCACGCCGGAAGACCTGCCTGCGATCGAAGCGAAAATGCGCGAGATCATCGCCCGCAACGCTCCGTTTGAACGCGAGGTGTGGGACCGTCAGGATGCGATCCGTTTCTTTCAGGACAAGGGCGAGAAATATAAGGCCCAGTTGATTCAGGATTTGCCGGATACCGAGACGATCACGGTATATCGTCAGGGCGAGTGGCTGGATCTGTGCCGTGGCCCGCATATGCGCAGCACCGGGGATATCGGTCCGGCTTTCCGTCTGATGAAGGTGGCAGGCGCGTATTGGCGTGGCGATCACCGCAACGCGATGCTCAGCCGCATCTACGGCACCGCATGGCGCGATCAGAAGGAGCTGGATGCCTATCTGCATCAGTTGGAGGAAGCCGAACGCCGCGACCATCGCCGACTGGGCAAGGAGATGGATCTGTTCCATATCCAGGAAGAGGCTGTCGGCTCCATCTTCTGGCACAAGAAAGGCTGGCGGCTGTATCGGGCGCTGGAAAACTACATGCGCCGCCGCCAGATCGAGGCGGGGTATGAGGAGGTCCGCACGCCGCAACTGGTGGATCGCAGCCTGTGGGAAGATTCCGGTCACTGGGACAAATACCGGGAGCATATGTTCATCGCTACGGTGGAGGATGAGGAAAAGACCCTCGCCCTGAAGCCGATGAACTGCCCGTGCCATGTGCAGATTTTCCGTCACGGTCTGCGCAGCTATAAGGAACTGCCATTGCGTATGGCGGAATTCGGGGCCTGCCATCGCTACGAACCGTCCGGCGCGCTGCACGGGATTATGCGGGTGCGTTCCTTCACGCAGGACGACGCGCATATTTTCTGCATGCCGGAGCAGATTGCCAAGGAAACCGCGGATTTCGTGGCGATGCTGGCCTCGGTGTATTGTGATCTCGGCTTCGACAGTTTCCGCGTGAAATTCGCCGATCGTCCGGAGAGCCGTGCCGGCAAGGATGAAGACTGGGACCGCGCCGAGCACGAGTTGCGTGAAGCCTGCCGTCTGGCCGGAGTGGAGTATGAATTGAACCCGGGCGAGGGGGCGTTCTACGGTCCGAAGCTGGAATTCGTGCTGCGCGACGCCATCGGGCGGGACTGGCAGTGCGGCACGCTGCAGGTGGATTACGTGCTGCCGGAGCGTCTGGATGCGGAGTATGTGGCCGAGGATGGCGCCCGCCGTCGCCCCGTGATGCTGCACCGGGCCATTCTGGGTAGTTTCGAGCGTTTCATCGGCATTCTGATCGAGCAATATGCGGGTCGCTTCCCGCTCTGGCTGGCGCCGGTGCCGGTGGTGGTGGCGCCGATCGTCTCCGACGCGAACGCGTATGCGATGGAGGTGGTGACGGCCCTGAAACGCGCAGGCGTCACCTGGGCGGAGGCCGATCTGCGCAATGAGAAGATCAATGCCAAGATCCGCGAACACAGCTTGGCCCATGTGCCGGTGATTCTGGTGGTGGGACGGCGCGAAGCCGAACAACGTCAGGTAGCGATCCGCCGCCTCGGCTCTCAGGAGCAACAGGTGGTGGCGCTGGACGAAGCAATCTCAGCCCTCGCCGCGGAGGCGACGCCGCCCGATCTGCGGCAGTAAACCTGATCCGGGCAGGAGGCCAAAACCGCAGTATCATCGTCCTGATGCAGGGGCTGGGCAGTCATTCCTGTCTTTGCCCTTGATCATCGGCGGGTTGAGGGGCAAATAGAGCCATTGCAAAACCCCGTCTGCTTTCGGTCGCTTTCCAGGCAGCCATGGCGGCGGGGCATTCGTGATAACAGATACAGGAGAGATCCATAGCCAGGCCGCCCTTGCCCGCACCGCCTAATCGCGACGGGCCCCGTGTAAATGAGGAAATCCGCGTTCCGCAGGTCCGCCTCATCGATCAGGATGGAGAGATGCAAGGTGTGATGAGCGCGCGTGACGCGCTGATTCGCGCCTATGCCGTTGGTCTCGATCTGCTGGAAATCAGCCCGAACGCCGAGCCGCCGGTCGTCAAGATCCTCGACTACGGCAAGTTCAAATATGAACAGCAGAAAAAGAAAAACGAGGCTCGTAAGCGCCAGAAAGTCATCGAGATCAAGGAAATCAAGGTCCGTCCCAACATCGATGAAAACGACTACCAGGTGAAGATGCGGGCAATGCGCAGCTTTATCTCGGAAGGCGACAAGGTGAAGGTGACGCTCCGGTTCCGTGGTCGCGAAATGGCGCATCAGGAACTCGGTGCCCGTGTGCTCCAGCGTATCCGTGAGGAGCTGGACGCGGAAACCAAGGTCGAGCAGATGCCGAAAATGGAAAACCGGCAGATGGTTATGGTGCTCGCGCCGCGCTGAGCCATAGGGTTCGACGTGATGGGATGGATGCGTAACGCCCCTGGAAGATTTTCTTCCGGGGGCGTTCTGCGTTGAGGGGACAGCTTGTTTCTATCCTCTGCGTCATGTCTTGCGCCGGATCGGGGCTTTGGCAATGATCGCCGCATGACACAGCCTTCTTCTGCTTCCTCACCGGATCGGATCGCCCGGGAGATTTTCCGCGGCGCGCATTATCTGGCCCGCTTTCTGCCTGCCGATGTGGAGGTGCGGGTTCCAGATGGGCCGGTCGTTGTGTTTTTTGAAACCTGGATGCCGGAGCCGGATATGGAGGCCCCCGTCACCGGGGAGACTTTCTTTACGCATCGCGGGCTGGATGTCATCGCCATCAAACCGGCTGCCAATGATTGGTATCAGCAGGACGAGATGACTGAACTGATCGACGCCGTGCTGGCAGAAACGAAGGGGCGCCGCCGTGTCGGGTATGGCGGCAGCATGGGCGGGTATGCAGCCATCAATTTCGCGGAAAGTCTGGCGCTGGATGATCTGGTGGCGGTGGCCCCCCAATTCTCCATTGATCCGGCGCTGATGCCGCAGGACTGGCGTTGGCGGCGGGAGGCGGAAGGAATTGCTTTTCGTCAGGATCGGATGCGGCTGATCGGTCGGTTGCAGCGCGGTACTATTATTTACGACCCGGATAGCGAGGACCGGCCGCATGTGCGGGCCATCCTGATGTATCATGACCTGACCCCGCTGCCCTTGCGGTTCTGCGGGCATCACATGTTCCGGGCGCTTCAGCAGGCGAGAGTGTTGCCGATGCTGGCGATGGATCTCGTGCTGGGCCGGTTTGATCATGCGGCTTTCCGCCGCGCTTTCCGGGCCGGACGGCGGAAAAGTCCGGTTTTCTGGCTGGAACTGGCGCGTGGTCTTTGTGCGAAGCGATGGTTGAAAGCTGCCACTGCCGCGCTCGATCGGGCCAGAGGACTGGCTCCGGACGATGCCTTCGCGCAGGATGTCGTGGCGGGGGAGATCGCCCGTGCCGGTGGCAACCATCAGGAAGCAGACCGACTGATGCAGCTCTGGCGCAGTCATGAGAATGCCGAACTGGCAGAGGCTGCCCGTTATCGCATGGCGCAATGGGCCTGGTATGACACGCGATCAGCCGAGGAGATAGAATACGAAAGGGCCGCACGGGCGGCCGAGCATCTGCTGGCCGCCTCGCAGGCGATTCCGGATTTCACATGGCCAGTATCACATGGCCAGTAGCGCGTATGGTCGCTTCCTGACCGTCCTGATCTCTGCGTGGTCAGGCTGTTCCGGTAATATTGATTAGCCTGTCTTCATCAGCCGGTGTTGCGATGATGTAGGGGCCTCCGGCCAGCACCTGTAATGACAACAGACCAATCGCCCCATCCTGACGTTTCCCAAGCGGCAGCAGCGCATTGCCGTTGGTCCAGCGGGCCGGAGCATGCCCCGGTAGAGGCCTCATAGGGAGGGGGATTATGCCATCCCTCCAGCCCTTCGTGCTCCAGATGGGCGTTCAGGGTGTGGGTCATCCCTGAATCATACAGGACTGCCTCGCCGATCAACACACCCAGGTTGCGGCGATCATCCAGAAATGGCCCCGTTACGTCACAGGGACGGGAGGCGTTGGAGAGAATACGCACGGCATTCACCCCGGCAGGAACCATAAACAGACCCTGCCATTGATTTCCCTTACCTGGCGGAGCATCTGGCCATCTTGTGTCTTGAGCTGCAACTGCCGCTCTGTGGTCGTGGAGGGGCGGGCCGGCGGAGCAAATTCGTTGGCGCGGGCCTCAATACGGCGGAACACCGGCTCCACGAGATCGGGTGTCACGGCCAGTTTTGCAGCGGCATCCTCGGTCCAGTTCGATTTCCGGCCTCCGAACATGGTGACGTTCCTGCTGGTCTGCTCTGTGCCGAGAGGGCTGAACTGTCTGCGATTGCTGGTATCCAGATAAGTTTCTGTCAGAACCCCGTCTGCGGTGATGACCGCATGTTTCTCTGTTTCGATATGATAATATTGATAGGATGTAAAAGAGCGATCATAAAAAATCGTTCTTCCGTTCACCAGCAGACGGGCGGGGATAAAGTAACCTTCCAGATACAGGCAGTGATCGGGGGTAATCAGCATATCCTTATACGGCACCTGATCGCTGATGGCGTCTTTTCTGATCCGCACCGGATATCCGGCCTGGTCATCGGGCAGGTCCTGATTCACATGTGCGGTTGCAATGCCTGACCAGATGACCTTGCGTGCAACAGGTTGGCCGTTTTCGAGGGCGAGAATGGAGTTGCCGGGGTAGATGGTTTCGACCGGCTTTTCGCCTTCCGGGGTGCTGATCATGCTGCCGCCCAGGAAGCAGACCAGCTCCAGTATTCCGTTCTGGTTGAGAGAGGTGAAATCACCGGCGGTCAGCCCTGTGGCGAGCCTCACATGTCTGCACAGGATGGAGGTCTGTCCACCCCATTCCGGCATTTGCTCTATCAGGGAGTAGCTTCCATCCCCGTTGGCCTGAAGATAGATCCGGGAGCCACCGGTCGGTGCATTGGTCAGGATGATGGCATCACGAGTGGTCAGGTTTGTGATCGACGCGAACATATTGGCTTTCGCACCTTCGGAATTGATCATCACCGTGCTGCCGGAAACGCTGCCATCCGCATTGTGTCGATCCTGAAAATCCAGCGTGGCCGGCATGTAGCTGCCATATTCAATTTCCAGTTGAGCACCCTGAAGCCGGATGGTGGCCTGACCGGAGGAAATAATTGTCGTCTGAGTGACCAGATGGACGTTATCCAGCACCAGCACTGATCCGCCTGCCAGTATCAGCCGGGCATTGTCATTATGCAGTGTATGCCCGTCAGAGGCGATCGTCACTGCCCCTGAGATCGAGAGATCTTCGATATTGTGGTTACCCGACAGGAAAGCGGTGGCTCCATTCTGAAACACCGCACTTTGATAAGAGTAAGGAGGGCTGCCTCCTTGCCAGTTATCGCCTGTGTTCCAATTGTTATTGGATAAATCAGTTCCAATCCATGCCACGATAGGTTTAAATTTTTAAAATGGATGATGGCTTATTAGAAAGTTATGAAAGCAAAATGATAGTTGATTTTATAGAATATTTTGGATTTTTAATCATTTAAACCAGACAAATGATATATATACTCGGTATAATATTTTAAGTAGAAAATTTTTGCAGGGGTGATGTTGCACTTGTCTCGGGGTTCGGTCTGTATCGTTGCAGGCGGGCGAACGCGCTTGACATTCTGCCTTCCCGGGCCGCACACCCCATCCTTCTGATGGATCAAGGGTTTGCGTTATGTTCGACACACTTTCGGGCAAGCTCACCGGCGTTTTCGACAAGCTGCGTGGCCGTGGCGCGCTGAACGAGGCCGATGTGGCGGAGGCACTGCGCGAAGTGCGGCTGGCCATGCTGGATGCCGACGTCGCACTGCCGGTGGTGAAAGACTTCATCGCCTCGGTCAGGGAGCGTGCGGCAGGCGCGGAAGTCATCGACAGCGTGGCACCCGGTCAGCAGGTGATGAAGATCGTACATGATGCGCTGATCGAACAGCTGGGTGGTGCCGGGGCAGTCCCGCTGAACCTGAATGCGGTGGCGCCCGTGCCGGTGCTGATGGTGGGTTTGCAAGGTTCCGGCAAGACCACCACCAGCGGCAAGCTGGCGCTGCGTATGGCGAAAAAGGAACGGCGGCGCGTGTTGCTGGCCAGCCTGGATACCCAGCGTCCGGCGGCCCAGCTTCAGCTGCAGCAGCTTGCGGAGCAGGCAGGGGTTGCCTCCCTGCCGATCATTCAGGGCCAGACCCCGGTGGAGATCGCCCGCCGTGCCATGGAGACAGGACGGCGCGAGGTCTATGACATCGTGATCCTCGACACTGCCGGCCGTCTCGCCATCGATGAGGAGCTGATGGAGGAGGTCAAGGCGATCCGCGCTGAGACCAACCCTTCGGAAACCCTGCTGGTGGTCGATGCCATGACCGGGCAGGACGCGGTGAACACGGCCCGTGCCTTCAATGAGGCGGTGGGCGTAACCGGTATCGTCATGACGCGGATGGATGGCGATGCGCGCGGCGGTGCCGCACTGTCCATGCGGGCGGTGACCGGCGCACCTATCAAGCTAACCGGCTCTGGCGAGAAGCTGGATGCACTGGAGGATTTCCATCCGGAACGTGTGGCCGGCCGTATTCTGGGCCTGGGCGACGTAGCCGGATTGGTCGAAAAGGCTGCCGAGACCATCGACGAGGCCGAGGCCGAGGAAATGGCGATGAAGATGCTCAAAGGGCGCTTCACGCTGGAAGATTACGCCAAGCAGCTGAAACAGATTTCCCGGATGGGTAGTTTATCCTCCATCATGGGTATGTTGCCTGGTCTGGGAAAATTCAAACAGCAGATTGAGAACGCCAATATCGATACGTCGATCCTGAAGCGTCAGGCAGCGATCATCAGCTCCATGACGGTGAAGGAGCGCCGTAACCCGGACATCATCAAAGCCAGCCGCAAAAAACGCATTGCCGCCGGGGCTGGCGTGCAGGTGCAGGATGTTAACCGTCTGCTGAAGCAGTTCGATGATATGAGTCAGATGATGAAGCAGTTCAGCAAGCTGGGTCAGAAAGGATTGATGCGCAACGGCATGCAGGCGCTGATGGCCCAGCGACACCGCCCGCAGTGATGGGATGGTTGGCAGGCGCGGGAGCAGCAGGAGAGGGACATAATGCCTAAAGTGGGCATGCAACCAATCCGTCGCGCCCAGCTGATCCGTGCCACGCTGCAATCGATTGACGAAGTGGGGCTGAGTGATACGACGGTGGCCAGGATAGCCCGGATCGCAGGGGTTTCGACCGGGATCATCGCCCATTATTTTCAGGACAAGGAAGCCTTGCTGGAGGCGGCGATGCGCCAGATTCTGGCGGATCTGTTCGCCGCCATGCGGGCCAGACGAAAAGCGGCGGTGGATGATACGCCGCGTACCCTGCTGCGTGCCATTGTCGAGGGTAATTTTGATGGCACACAGACCAGTACCGCCGCGGCCAAGGCATGGCTGGCTTTCTGGTCATCCTCCATGCATCAGCCGCATTTGCGGCGATTGCAGCAGATCAATGCATGGTATCTCCATCGTTTGTTGCGTACCCAGTTTCTGCGTGTGCAGACGATGGAGCAGGCGCATCATTCCGCCCTGGGGCTGGCGGCGCTGATTGACGGATTATGGCTGCGGGCCACTCTTGCCGGAAAAGTTAATGAGGAAAATATTCAGGTGGCTTTTGATTATATAGATCGAAAGCTTAGCACCTGTTTGTGACAAACTATGTATGGAATATCAGCATACAACTGCGCAATGTAAACAGAGTATGGTGTGTCGCACCCATAATCTTGGGCTTAACACCTAACTGAATGCCTAAGCAGCCTTCAGATGCCGACACACCATGCGCCCGTTATAGTCATTAACGTAGCAATAGTATTTTAACTGTGATTAATCCGGAGTCATTATTAGACGCACTAGTAATAGACGTATAGGATCAAATTCAGCTACCCGATCTTAACTATATTTCTTGTTAATTCTTGATCAGATGACTGCTTTTTTCATGTGGGAAGCCTCTATGTCAACTTAAAATTTCATAACCAATAAATCAAAGCTACTTTTAGTTTTTGATCAGGAAGAAGAGTGTATTTTTTATTGAATGGTCGTTCAATTTAAAGTAAATAGTCTTGTAGAATCAAAGCTTCAACCCCGGCTGAGGCGCATGCAAGGACATCCCGATCATGACCATTCCCTCTCCTCCCACATCTCCGGTTGCGTTACAGGAAGCTCATGTTCCCGATTCCCTGATGCCGGGATTGTATATTCATGGCCAGGTTGAGGCTGGTACGGGGGAGGTTTTTACCTCGGTCAATCCGGCAGATGGCAGCGTCCTGGCGCACATCGCTGCTGCCAGTGAAGCTGAGATTGCCCGCGCCGTGGCCAGTGCGCAGGAAGGGCAGCGCATCTGGGCGGCCATGACGGGGATTGAGCGTGGGCGCATTCTACGTCGGGCGGTCGATATTCTGCGTGCGCGCAACGACGTGCTCGCACGGCTGGAAACGAAAGATACCGGCAAGCCATTCAGCGAAACCAGCACGGTGGACATCGTGACCGGTGCGGATGTGCTGGAATATTACGCCGGGCTGGCACAGGCGATCGAGGGTGAGCAGATACCGCTCAATGCGACCCAATTTGCTTACACAAGGCGGGAGCCGCTGGGCGTGGTGGCCGGGATTGGTGCATGGAATTACCCGGTGCAGATCGCGCTGTGGAAATCGGCTCCGGCCCTGGCGGCGGGCAATGCGATGATCTTCAAGCCCAGCGAGGTCACGCCGCTGACGGTGATCGAACTGGCGAAAATCTATACCGAGGCCGGGCTGCCGGATGGCGTGTTCAACGTGGTGCAGGGTTGCGGCGATGTCGGGGCGATGCTGACGGCGCATCCGGTGATCGAGAAAATCTCCTTCACGGGCGGGGTGGAGACCGGAAAGAAGGTCATGGCGCTGGCCGGATCGTCTTCGCTCAAGGAAGTGACGATGGAGCTGGGCGGCAAATCCCCGCTGCTGGTGTTCGAGGATGCCGATCTGGACCGGGCCGCCGATATTGCGGTGATGGCGAATTTCTATTCTTCCGGTCAGGTCTGCACCAACGGCACCCGCGTTTTCGTGCAGGAGAGCGTGTTGCCCGCCTTCCGGGAGAAGCTGCTGGCACGCGTTGCAAAGATCCGTCTGGGCCATCCGGAAGACCCGGCGACGGTGTTCGGCCCGCTGGCGAGCTTCCAGCATCGTGACAAGGTGCTGTCCTGCATTGCGCGTGGTGTGGCAGAGGGCGCAACCCTGCTGGCGGGGGGAGGAGCGCCGCAGGAGGCTGAATTCTCCCGCGGGGCCTACGTATTACCCACCGTGTTCGGAGATTGCCGGGACGACATGGCCATCGTGCGTGAGGAGATTTTCGGCCCGGTGCTGAGCCTGCTGTCTTTCCGCGATGAGGAGGAGGTGATCACCCGCGCCAATGCCACCGAATACGGTCTGGCGGCCGGAGTGGTGACGGAATCCCTCAGCCGGGCGCATCGCGTCATTCACCGGCTGGAGGCGGGCATTTGCTGGATCAACACCTGGGGCGGCTCCCCGGCCGAGATGCCGGTCGGCGGCTATAAACAGTCCGGTGTCGGGCGAGAGAACGGTCTGGTGACGCTGGGCCATTATACCCGCATCAAATCGGTGCTGATCGAACTCGGTGGTTTCCAGTCGGTCTTCTGAGGGGGAGGGACAGCGCGATGAGCAATTTGCAGGAATACGATTACATCGTGATCGGCGCAGGCTCGGCTGGCAATGTGCTGGCCACCCGCCTGACCGAGGATGCCGGAACGCGCGTTCTGCTGCTGGAGGCAGGCGGCCCTGATTACCGCTTCGACTTCCGTACCCAGATGCCGGCGGCGCTGGCCTATCCGCTGCAGGGGCGCCGCTATAACTGGGCGTTCGAGACGGAGCCGGAGCCGTTCATGAACAATCGCCGCATGGAATGCGGGCGTGGCAAGGGACTGGGTGGTTCCTCACTGATCAACGGCATGTGCTATATTCGCGGCAACGCGATGGATTACGATGGTTGGGCGGAACGGGACGGGCTGGAGGAATGGAGCTACGCCCATTGCCTGCCCTATTTCCGCAAGGCCGAGACGCGGGATATCGGCCCCAATGACTATCATGGCGGTGATGGCCCGGTATCCGTCACCACATCGAAGCTCGGCAGACCGGGCGGCGGTGCCAACCCGCTGTTCGAGGCAATGGTGGAAGCCGGCGTGCAGGCGGGCTATCCGCGCACTGATGACCTGAACGGCTATCAGCAGGAAGGTTTCGGACCGATGGATCGCACGGTCACGAAACAGGGCCGCCGTGCCTCCACAGCGCGGGGTTATCTGGATCAGGCGCGGAAGCGGAAGAACCTGACCATCCTGACCCATGCCCTGACCGACCGCATCCTGTTCGCGGGCAAGCGCGCCATCGGGGTTGCGTTCCTTCATGGCGGAGAAAGCAAAATCGCTTATGCAAGGCAGGAGGTTCTGCTGTGTGGCGGGGCAATTGCCTCCCCGGCGATTTTGCAACGCTCGGGTGTTGGTCCGGCTTCCGTGCTGAAGGCGCTCGATATTGCACCGGTGCAGATTATGGAAGGTGTCGGCAGCAATCTTCAGGATCATCTGGAGATGTACATGCAGTATGAATGTCTGGAGCCTGTCTCACTTTACCCTGCGCTGCTGTGGTGGAATCAGCCGAAGATCGGCGCGGAGTGGATGTTTCTCGGCAAGGGCCTCGGTGCAAGCAATCATTTCGAGGCAGGCGGCTTCATCCGCTCGCATGATGATTTCGCGTGGCCGAACATCCAGTATCACTTTCTGCCGGTCGCGATCAGCTATAACGGCACCAATGCGGTGCAGATGCACGGGTTTCAGGCTCATGTCGGCTCAATGCGCTCGCCCAGCCGCGGCCGTGTGCAGATCGTATCGCGCGATCCGGAAGTCTATCCGAGCATCCTGTTCAACTACATGTCGCATGAGCAGGACTGGCGCGAATTCCGCGCTGCCATCCGCATCACGCGGGAGATCATGGCCCAGCCTGCGCTGGATCAATATCGTGGTCGCGAACTCAGCCCGGGTATGGAGTTGACGAGCGATGCCGATCTGGACGCCTTCGTGCGCAGTCATGCGGAGACGGCGTATCATCCGTCCTGCTCCTGCGCGATGGGCACGGATGATGCGGCGGTGGTGGATGCGGAGGGCCGCGTGCATGGGCTGGAGGGGCTACGAGTGGTGGATGCCTCGATCATGCCGCTGATCACGACCGGCAACCTGAATGCCCCGACGATTATGATGGCGGAAAAAATCGCCGACCGCATCCGTGGCCGTGCGTCCCTTCCGCCTTCCGACGCACCATATTACCGTGCAGATGGTGCGCCCGTACGGGGAACATGTGCGCGGAGAGCATTTGGGCGTGATGTAAACGTCTCCTGACCGAATATCCTGCTCAGCCGGAGCCAGTTTGGATGAGGTGCTGACCGGAGCAATCGCCAATACAGAAAGGGGCGTTGGAAATACCCAACCTCCTTGGATAATTTAAGATAAAACCCTGTCGATTTTCGGCGGGGTTTTTATTGTTTTGACGGCTTGCCGGGGCATGCGTCCGTGGCTCTGCCCGGGATAGAAACTGTCACCTTGCGCATGTTCTCCCCCATAATCGAGACATGAAGAGCGTAATTGTGCGCCAATCGATCTGATAGACAGTGCATTTCAGATATAAATTAATATTTTTTATTATAAGTTATCTGAAATTGAAAAAAACTGGCCAAAATTAACGAATAAGTCTATTTTCCTGGAATGAAATAGCAGTTTCGAGATTCTCGTGTTCCATAACATTAAAAATGTTACAAAATATGTAAGATTTTGGGGATCACATGAGTCCATAAGGTTTCCAAAGACTTCAGTCTGTGTCGACGGTTTTTATTCTAAATCAAGGATTTCCAATGGCTGACATTACTGTTGCTGCGGGTGTTACTTCCACCGGGCTGAATTTGAATGGAAGCGCTGGCAGTGCGAGGCTGGATGTTCTGGGGACTGTCAGTAATACTGTGGCTAATGCACAGGGCTATCTCGTCTATATCACTGTTTCCAGTGGTGGTTCTGCTGTATCGACGACACTCGCTCGGGGATCATACCCCTCCACACAGCTCATCCTGCCTGGCGGCACTGCAACTGGAACCGTTGTTAGCGCGGGCGACGTCCAGGATGTTTCCGGTATCGCTAGTGGCACAGTGCTCGGTATGTACAGCTGGGAGTTTGTTTCGTCAGGCGGTATCGCGAGCGGCACGACGGTCAATGGTGGTGGTCAGCAGCTTGTTTCGTCAGGCGGTATTGCGAGCGACTCGACGGTCACAGGTGGCGGTCAGCAGATTGTTTCCACTGGTGGTATCGCGAGCGGTACGAAGCTCAGTAATGGCGGTCAGCAGATTGTTTCGTCAGGCGGTATCGCGAGCGTCACGACGGTTCTTCAGGGCGGCGGGGAGGTTGTTTCCACTGGCGGTATCGCGAGGGGCACAACGGTTAGTCAGGGCGGCTTTGAGTATATTTTGTCTGGCGGTGTCGCGAGCGGTACGACGCTTCTTTCTGGCGGCATGCAGTTTGTGTCTGGCGGTGGTATCGTCAGTGGAACAGTGTTCAGTTCCGGTGGTAGTCAGGTTCTGCTGAGCGGTGCATCAACGACCGGGACTTCCATTCAGGTGGCTGCGTCGCAGACGGTTTCGTCTGGCGCGACAGCGACTGGAACGATCCTCGCTTCTGGTGGCTCGCAGTTCGTTTCGTCTGGCGGCCGTGCGATCAGCACGGTGGTCAGTCAGGACGGTACGCAGTTTGTGTTGGGAGGCAGTATCTTCAGCGGAACAGTGTTCAGTTCCGGTGGTAGTCAGGTTCTGCTGAGCGGTGCGTCAACGACTGGCACTTCCATTCAGGTGTCTGCGTCGCAGACGGTTTCGTCTGGCGCGACGGCGACGGGAACGATCCTCGCTTCTGGCGGTCAGCAGTTTGTGTCTTCTGGCGGCAGTGCGACTGGAACCGTTCTTGGCGCGGGAGGCGTAGAGGCGGTTGCCGGTATTGCTTCCGGCACTGTGGTCAGCTCTGGCGGCATGGAGTTTGTTTCCTCCGGGGGCATCGCAAATGGCACGCTGATCAGTGCGGGTGGCTCACAGGGTATTCTCGTCCATGGTAGTGCAAATGGGACACAAATCGGTTCTGGCGGAATACAGTCTGTCACTTCCGGTGGTATAGTCAGCGGAACGCAGATCAGCGGCGGCGGCTCTCAAACTCTTGTGTTGGGGGGAACCGCTACATCCACAACAGTAAGTAGTGGAGGCTGGCAATTCGTCAGTTCTGGCGGCGTTGCGGAAGCCAGTGTGGTCAGTGGTGGAACACAGGTTGTTGCGGCAGCTGGCGTGGCGAGTGGCACCAATCTTTTGGGTGGTCAACAGAGAGTTGCCGGGATTGCCTATAATGTCCGGGTTGTCGGTTCTGGCTCCAGTGGTTTGCAAGTCATTTTATCTGGTGGCGTTGCAAGCGGGACGACCCTGACCTCGGGCGGATACCAGGGGATTAGTTACGGCGGTCTGTCGATTAATAACACGATTGACGGCGAAGGGACGATCCTTGTCAATTCAGGTGGTGTACTCAGCGGATCACTTTCTTTCACCGGGACTGGTAGTGGTACCCTGGCTCTTCTGGGCCAGAATTCAATTCTTTCCAATGTGGTAATCAGTGGATTTCAGGGTGATGATTCAATCGACCTTGACAGTGTCACATATAACAGCAGCACCTACATTGATCAGACAAGTCAGTCTGGTGTCATAAAGGTCGTCACGAGTGGTGGTACGAGCTACGCATTTAATTTTGCCAATGATGGTATGGCTGGACGCCGTTTCCTGGTAAGGCAGGGAGACGGAGCCTCTACGGAGATTTATGCAACAAGTGGTCTCCAGCCTGGGCAGACGATTTCGTTTGGTAGCACGACAGTCACCAGCGTGACGGCTGCTTTCGGGTTTAACTCCGGTTATGCTGGTTCTTTCGCCAATCTTGGCGCTGGCAGTGTCAGCGCTGATGGCAAGACCTACAGTGTGACGGGCAGCTCTGCTCAGGTTGCGACGGCGTTGGCGAACCTTGTTGTTCAGCCGGCGGCCAGCGGTGCGTCTCCGACGATGGTGCGTCTGACGTTGTCGAACGAGGCTGCACCGCTTGAGCTGAACCTGAACACGTCGCTGAACCAGTCTCTGGCCGGAGGCTCTAAGGCTGATACGATCATCGGTGGCGCGGGCGCAGATACGCTGGCCAGCGGTTCCGGTGGCGGCATGTTGCAGGCGATTGGCAAGGGCGACATTCTGGTTGGTGGCCGCGGCGCGACGCTGTTCCGTGATGGGGCGGGCTCAGCGACGATCTTTGGCGGTCGGGGTCATGATACGATTGATGCCGCATCTGGTAGCAATATGATCGTAACAGGTCAGGCAGGCAGTACGGTCAATCTTGCTGCTGCCGGGAATGTTGTGTGGAGCTATGGTGCGGATACAGTCTCTGTCACCGATAGCGCGAATACGATTGTTGGTGCTGGCGGCAGTGGGACATATACCATGATCGCCAACAAGATTATCACGACGTTCATTCAGGCAACGGGCGCCAGCACGATTGTTGGTGGTAATGGTGTCTCGACGCTGTTTGGGGTGGGCGGGACAATGGATTATATGTCCAATGGTGGCAGTGACCTGATCGTTGCCGGCACAGGCGGCACGGTCAATCTGTTTGGTGCCGCGGCTGCTGACAAAGGGGGGCTGCTGGCATTTGGCCAGCGGGGTGCAGCGCTGAACTATACGGGGCGTGGTGTTGCAGACACGATCATTGGAGGCACGGGAAGCGTGACCGTTAGCTCCGGCAGCGAAGGTATCTATGCTGGTGGATCTGCTGGTTCGAACATGATTGCCGTGACGGGTGATGGCACGGCGCTGGGTGGTGGCAACGGTGACGTTCTGACTTCTACGGGGAGTGGCAACATTCTGGTTGCGGGCTCTGGGAATGAGACGCTGACGGGTGCTGATGGAAACGGTACAGAGATGTTTGCGGGGACTGGCAATGCGCTGATGATCGGCAGCACGAACAGTTCTGTCGTGGATGCATTTGCGTTTGCCAACGGTCAGGGCGGAGGCTCTGACACGATCAGCGGGTTTACGGTGGGTGTTGATCGTCTGATCCTGAACGGGTTCTCTGGTGCACAGGCTGATGCGTCTTATGCGACGCAGAGTATGGACGGGGCCGGCAACATGCACTTTACGCTGGCGGATAACACGCAGATTACGCTCGTCGGTGTCTCCGCACTCAGCCGAAGCCAGTTTGGATGAGGTGCTGACCGGAGCAATCGCCAATACAGGAAGGGACGCTGGAAATATCCGGCGTCCTTGGATGGTTATAAGATAAAACCCTGTCGATTTTCGGCGGGGTTTTATTGTTTTGACGGCTTGCCGGGGCCTTCGCCCGTGGCTCTGCCCGGGACGGAAACTGTCGCCTTGTGCATGCTCTCCCCCATCATCGAGGCAGGGCGCCCTATTGTGCGCCAACCGATCTGCGGAACAATACGCTTCAGATATAAATTAATGTTTTTTTAGCTAAAAAATGTTAATTTTTAGCTAAAAATCACATGACGATAAAAATCACCTGAAATTGAAAAAACGCTGGCGAAAATCAACGAACGAGGCTAGTCCGTCAGAAAGATAGCATTTTTGAGATTTGTGCGTTTATAAAAGTTGCAGAAGTGTAATATTTTGGAATCGCATAGATCGATAAGGTTTCTAAATACTTCAGTCTGCGCCCCCGCCTTTCACTATAAATCGAGGATCTGCAATGGCCGACATTACTGTCTCTTCGGGTGTTACTTCCACCGGGCTGAATTTGAATGGAGCCCCTGGCAGTGCGACACTGGATGTTCTGGGGACTGCCAGTAATACTGTGGCTCAGGGACAGAACGGTACGGTCTTTGTCACAGTTTCCAGTGGTGGTTCTGCTGTATCGACGACAGTGATTTCGGGATCGTCCTCATCCACACAAGTCATTCTGTCTGGCGGCACTGCGACTGGAACCGTTCTTAGCGCGGGGGGCATAGAGGGGGTTGCCGGTATTGCTTCCGGCACCGTGGTCAGTTCTGGCGGCGGGGAGTTTGTTTCGTCTGGCGGTGTCGCGAGCGGCACGGTTGTCAGTAATGGCGGCTCTGCGGTTGTTTACGCTAGCGGTGTAGCGAGCAGCACTGTTGTCAGTTCTGGCGGTCAGCAGATTGTTTCGTCTGGTGGTGTCGCGCAAGGCACGACGGTCAGTTCTGGCGGCTCGGAGTATGTTTTTTCTGGCGGTGTTGCGAGTGGCACGACGGTCAGTTTGCGCGCTCGGCAGCTTGTATCGTCTGGCGGTGTCGCGAGTGGCACGACGGTCAGTTCTGGCGGTGTGCAGAATGTTTTGTCCGGTGGTGTCGCGAGCGGCACGACGCTCAGTTCTGGCAGTAATCAGGAAGTTTCCGGTGGCGGTGTTGCGAGTGGCACGGTGGTCAGCTCTGGCGGTAAGCAGAATGTTTACTCTGGCGGTGTCGCAAGCGGCACGGTGGTCAGTAATGGCGGCACGGCGGTTGTTTTTTCTGGCGGTGTCGCGAGCGGCACAGCGGTCAGTTCTGGCGGTGGGGAGTTTGTTTCGTCTGGTGGTGTCGCAAGCGGCACGGTTGTCAGTAATGGCGGCACGGCGGTTGTTTTTTCTGGCGGTGTCGCAAGTGGCGCGGTGGTCAGTTCTGGCGGTGTGCAGGATGTTAACTCTGGCGGTGTCGCGAGCGGCACGACGGTCAGCTCTGGCGGTAGGCTAAGTCTTGAGCCTGGCGGTATTGCTTTCGGCACGGTGGTCAGTAATGGCGGCATGGAGGCCGCTGCCTCTGGCGGTGTCGCGAGTGGCACGACGGTCAGTTCTGGCGGTGTGCAGAATGTTTTGTCCGGTGGTGCCGCGAGCGGCACGACGGTCAGTTCTGGTGGTTGGCAGAATGTTTACTCTGGCGGTGTCGCGAGCGGCACGACGGTCAGTTCTGGCGGTGAACAGAATGTTTTGTCCGGTAGTGTCGCGAGCGGCACGACGCTCAGTGCTGGTGGCACGCAGGCTGTTTTGTCTGGTGGCAGTGCGACAAATGCGACGCTTCTCTCTGGCGGCACGCAGTTTGTGTCGGGAGGCGGTATCGTCAGTGGGACCGTGTTCAGTTCCGGTGGTAGTCAGGTTCTTCTGAGCGGCGCGTCGGCGACCGGGACTTCCATTCAGGTGGCTGCGTCGCAGACGGTTTCCTCTGGCGCGACAGCGACGGGAACGATCCTTGCCTCTGGTGGCACGCAGCTTGTGTCGTCTGGGGGTGCCGCGAGCGGCACGGTGGTTAGTGTTGGCGGCTCGGTGGTTGTTTCCACTGGCGGTGTCGCGAGCGGCACGGTGGTTAGTGTTGGCGGCTCGGCGGTTGTTTCCACTGGCGGTGTCGCGAGCGGCACGGTGGTCAGTGCTAGCGGCTCGGCGGTTGTTTTTTCTGGCGGTGTCGCGAGTGGCACGACGGTCAGTTCTTACGGCAGGCAGATTGTTTCCACTGGTGGTATCGCGGAAGGCACAAGGGTCAATTCTGACGGCGTAGAGATTGTTTCCTCTGGCGGTATCGCAAGCGGCACGGTGGTCAGTTCTGCTGGTGTGCAGGATGTTTTGTCTGGCGGTGTCGCAAGCGGTACTGTGGTGAGTTCTGGCGGTGAGCAGTATGTTGAATCTGGTGGTATCGCGAGCGGCACGACGGTCAGTTCTTACGGCAGGCAGGATGTTTACTCTGGCGGTGTCGCAAGCGGCACGACGGTCAGTTCTGGCGGTGTGCAGGAGGTTTACTCTGGTGGTGTCGCGAGCGGCACGACGGTCAGTAATGGCGGCACGGAGATTGTTTCCGGTATCGCAAGCGGCACGACGGTCAGTGCTGGAGGTTGGCAGAATGTTTCCACTGGCGGTGTCGCAAGTGGCACGGTGGTCAGTTCTGGCGGTGAGCAGGATGTTATGTCCGGTGGCAGCGCGACAAATGCGACGCTTCTCTCTGGTGGCACCCAGTTTGTGTTGATGGGCGGTATCGTCAGCGGAACAGTGTTCAGTTCCGGTGGTAGTCAGGTTCTTCTGAGCGGCGCGTCAACGACCGGGACTTCCATTGAGGTGATTGCGTCGCAGACTGTTTCGTCTGGCGCGACAGCGACGGGAACGATCCTCGCTTCTGGCGGTCAGCAGCTTGTGTCGTCTGGCGGCACTACGATCAGCACGGTGGTCAGTCAGGGCGGTTTGCAGGATGTTTTTGCAGGCGGTATCGCGAGCGGCGCGACGGTCAGTTCTGGCGGCTATGAGTTTATTTCATCTGGCGGTTCCGCGCTCGGCACGACGGTTAGTCAGGGTGGCTCGGCGGTTGTTTTGTCTGGCGGCACTGCGATCAGCACGGTGGTCAGTTCTGGTGGCACGGAGATTGTTTTCGGTATAGCGAGCGGCACGACGGTTAGTCAGGGCGGCACGGCGGTTGTTTCGTCTGGCGGCAGTGTGATTAGCGCGGTGGCCAGTTCTGGCGGTCAGGCGTTTGTTTTCGGTATAGCGAGCAGCACGACGGTCAGTTCTGGCGGTCAGCAGTATGTTGAATCTGGCGGCAGTGCGATCAGCACGGTGGTCAGTTCTGGTGGCACGGAGATTGTTTCATCTGGTGGTACCGCGAGTGGTACGACGCTCAGTGCTGGCGGCACGCAGTTTGTGTCGGCAGGTGGTATCGTCAGCGGAACAGTGTTCAGTTCCGGTGGTAGTCAGGTTCTGTTGAGCGGTGCGTCGACGACCGGGACTTCCATTCAGGTGTCTGCGGCGCAGACGGTTTCCTCTGGCGCGACAGCGACGGGAACGATCCTTGCCTCTGGTGGCGCACAGGCTATTCTGTCTGGCGGCACTGCGACTGGAACCGTTCTTAGCGCGGGGGGCGTAGAGGCGGTTACCGGTATTGCTTCCGGCACAGTGGTCCTTGATGGCGGCACGGAGGCCGTTGCCTCTGGCGGTGTGGCGAGTGGCACGACGGTCAGTTCTGGTGGTTGGCAGTATGTTGCCTCTGGCGGTATCGCGAGCGGCACGACGGTCAGTTCTGGCGGTGTGCAGGATATTATGTCCGGTGGTGTCGCGAGCGGCACGATGGTCAGTTCTGGCGGTCAGCAGTATGTTGAATCTGGCGGTATCGCGAGCGGCACGACGGTCAGTTCTGGCGGTGTGCAGGATATTATGTCCGGTGGTGTCGCGAGCGGCACGATGGTCAGTTCTGGCGGTCAGCAGTATGTTGAATCTGGTGGTATCGCGAGCGGCACAACGGTCAGTGGTTCTGGTGCTGCCGAGAATGTTTTGTCGGGTGGCAGTGCGACAAATGTGACGCTCCTCTCTGGTGGCACGCAGTTTGTGTCGGCAGGTGGTATCGTCAGCGGAACAGTGTTCAGTTCCGGTGGTAGTCAGGTTCTGTTGAGCGGTGCGTCGACGACCGGGACTTCCATTCAGGTGTCTGCATCGCAGACTGTTTCCTCTGGCGCGACAGCGACGGGAACGATCCTTGCCTCTGGCGGTGAGCAGACTGTTTCGTCTGGCGGTGCCGCGAGTGGCACGACGCTTCTCTCTGGTGGCACGCAGTTTGTGTCGGCAGGTGGTATCGTCATCGGAACAGTGTTCAGTTCCGGTGGCAGTCAGGTTCTGTTGAGCGGTGCGTCGACGACCGGGACTTCCATTCAGGTGGCTGCGTCGCAGACGGTTTCCTCTGGTGCGACAGCGACGGGAACGATCCTTGCCTCTGGCGGTGAGCAGTTCGTGTCGTCTGGCGGTGTGGCGAGTGGCACAACGCTCAGTTCTGGTGGTTGGCAGTATGCTGTGTCCGGTGGTGTTGCGAGTGGCACGGTGGTCAGTTCTGGCGGTGAGCAGGCTGTTGTGTCCGGTGGTGTGGCGAGCGGCACGGTGGTCAGTTCTGGCGGTGAGCAGGATGTTATGTCCGGTGGCAGCGCGACAAATGCGACGCTTCTCTCTGGTGGCACCCAGTTTGTGTTGATGGGCGGTATCGTCAGCGGAACAGTGTTCAGTTCCGGTGGTAGTCAGGTTCTTCTGAGCGGCGCGTCAACGACCGGGACTTCCATTCAGGTGGCTGCGTCGCAGACTGTTTCCTCTGGCGCGACAGCGATGGGAACGATCCTCGCTTCTGGCGGTGAGCAGCTTGTGTCGTCTGGCGGCAGTGCGATCAGCACGGTGGTCAGCTATAGCGGCACGCAGTTCGTGTCGTCTGGCGGCACTGCGATCAGCACGGCGATCAGTTATAGCGGCACGGAGTATGTTGCCTCTGGCGGTGTCGCGAGTGGCACGACGGTCAGTTATAGAGGCACGGAGTATGTTGCGTCCGGTGGTGTCGCAAGCGGTACGACGGTTGGCTATGGCGGCACGGAGTATGTTGCCTCTGGCGGTATCGTGAACGGTACGACGGTCAGTGATGGCGGCACGGAGTATGTTGCTGCTGGTGGTGTCGCGAGCGGCACGATGGTCAGTAATGGCGGCACGGAGTATGTTTACTCTAGCGGTGTTGCGAGCGGCACGGTCGTCAGTTCTGGCGGTAAGCAGAATGTTATGTCCGGTGGCAGCGCGACAAATGCGACGCTTCTCTCTGGTGGCACCCAGTTTGTGTTGATGGGCGGTATCGTCAGCGGAACAGTGTTCAGTTCCGGTGGTAGTCAGGTTCTTCTGAGCGGCGCGTCAACGACCGGGACTTCCATTCAGGTGGCTGCGTCGCAGACTGTTTCCTCTGGCGCGACAGCGACGGGAACGATCCTTGCCTCTGGCGGTGAGCAGCTTGTGTCGTCTGGCGGTATTGCGAGTGGTGCGACGCTCAGTGCTGGCGGCACGCAGTTTGTGTCGGCAGGTGGTATCGTCAGTGGGACCGTGTTCAGTTCCGGTGGTAGTCAGGTTCTGTTGAGCGGTGCGTCCACGACCGGGACTTCCATTCAGGTGTCTGCATCGCAGACTGTTTCCTCTGGCGCGACAGCGACGGGAACGATCCTTGCCTCTGGCGGTGAGCAGCTTGTGTCGTCTGGTGGTATTGCGAGTGGTACGACGCTCAGTGCTGGCGGCACGCAGTTTGTGTCGGCAGGTGGTATCGTCAGCGGAACAGTGTTCAGTTCCGGTGGTAGTCAGGTTCTGTTGAGCGGCGCGTCGACGACCGGGACTTCCATTCAGGTGTCTGCATCGCAGACGGTTTCCTCTGGCGCGACAGCGACGGGAACGATCCTTGCCTCTGGCGGTGAGCAGACTGTTTCGTCTGGCGGTGCCGCGAGTGGCACGACGGTCAGTGCTGGTGGCATCCAGTTTGTGTCGGCAGGTGGTATCGTCAGCGGAACAGTGTTCAGTTCCGGTGGTAGTCAGGTTCTGTTGAGCGGTGCGTCGACGACCGGGACTTCCATTCAGGTGTCTGCGGCGCAGACGGTTTCCTCTGGCGCGACAGCGACGGGAACGATCCTTGCCTCTGGTGGCGCACAGGCCATTCTGTCTGGCGGCACTGCGACTGGAACCGTTCTTAGCACGGGGGGCGTAGAGGCGGTTACCGGTATTGCTTCCGGCACAGTGGTCCTTGATGGCGGCACGGAGGCCGTTGCCTCTGGCGGTGTGGCGAGTGGCACGACGGTCAGTTCTGGTGGTTGGCAGTATGTTGCCTCTGGCGGTATCGCGAGCGGCACGACGGTCAGTTCTGGCGGTGTGCAGGATATTATGTCCGGTGGTGTCGCGAGCGGCACGATGGTCAGTTCTGGCGGTCAGCAGTATGTTGAATCTGGTGGTATCGCGAGCGGCACAACGGTCAGTGGTTCTGGTGCTGCCGAGAATGTTTTGTCGGGTGGCAGTGCGACAAATGTGACGCTCCTCTCTGGTGGCACGCAGTTTGTGTCGGCAGGTGGTATCGTCAGCGGAACAGTGTTCAGTTCCGGTGGTAGTCAGGTTCTGTTGAGCGGTGCGTCGACGACCGGGACTTCCATTCAGGTGTCTGCATCGCAGACTGTTTCCTCTGGCGCGACAGCGACGGGAACGATCCTTGCCTCTGGCGGTGAGCAGACTGTTTCGTCTGGCGGTGCCGCGAGTGGCACGACGCTTCTCTCTGGTGGCACGCAGTTTGTGTCGGCAGGTGGTATCGTCATCGGAACAGTGTTCAGTTCCGGTGGCAGTCAGGTTCTGTTGAGCGGTGCGTCGACGACCGGGACTTCCATTCAGGTGGCTGCGTCGCAGACGGTTTCCTCTGGTGCGACAGCGATGGGAACGATCCTTGCCTCTGGCGGTGAGCAGTTCGTGTCGTCTGGCGGTGTGGCGAGTGGCACAACGCTCAGTTCTGGTGGTTGGCAGTATGTTGTGTCCGGTGGTGTTGCGAGTGGCACGGTGGTCAGTTCTGGCGGTGAGCAGGCTGTTGTGTCCGGTGGTGTGGCGAGCGGCACGGTGGTCAGTTCTGGCGGTGAGCAGGATGTTATGTCCGGTGGCAGCGCGACAAATGCGACGCTTCTCTCTGGTGGCACCCAGTTTGTGTTGATGGGCGGTATCGTCAGCGGAACAGTGTTCAGTTCCGGTGGTAGTCAGGTTCTTCTGAGCGGCGCGTCAACGACCGGGACTTCTATTCAGGTGGCTGCGTCGCAGACTGTTTCCTCTGGCGCGACAGCGATGGGAACGATCCTCGCTTCTGGCGGTGAGCAGCTTGTGTCGTCTGGCGGCACAGTGATTGGAACCGTTCTTAGCGCAGGAGGTATAGAGGGGGTTGCCGGTATTGCTTCCGGCACAGTGGTCCTTGATGGCGGTGCGGAGGCTGTTGCCTCTGGCGGTGTGGCGAGTGGCACGACGGTCAGTTCTGGTGGTTGGCAGTTTGTTGCCTCTGGTGGTATCGCGAGCGGCACGGTGGTCAATAATGGCGGCACGCAGTTTGTGTCGGGTGGCGCCATCATCAGCGGGACAGTGTTCAGTTCCGGTGGTAGTCAGGTTCTGTTGAGCGGTGCGTCAACGACCGGGACTTCTATTCAGGTGGCTGCGTCGCAGACGGTTTCCGCTGGCGCGGCAGCGACGGGAACGATCCTCGCTTCTGGTGGCTCGCAGTTTGTGTCGGGTGGCGGCATTGCGATCAGTACAGTGGTCAGCTCTGGCGGTATGCAGACGGTTTCGTCTGGCGGTGCCGCGAGCGGCACGGTGGTCAGTCTGAGCGGTGATATGGTGTTGCTCAGCGGCGGTGTTGTGCAGTCTGCCGTTTTGTCAGGTGGTAACTTGACAATTTCTTCCGGCGCCAGGGTATCCGGTGTTGCTATCGAGAATCAGGCCAGCGACCTGATCGTTTCTTCCGGTGGCTCCACGATCGGCACGCTGCTGAACAATGGCACGATGATTGTGCAGACTGGTGCATCGGTATCTGGCACCCGGATGACTACCAATGGTGATCTGTATCTGAGGGGCGGCACGGCAAGCGGCACGGTGCTGATCGGCGGCAATGAATTCATCAGCAGCGGAGGTATCGCCTCCGGCACGGTACTGTCGGGTGGAAGCGAGAGTGTTTATTCGGGTGGTATCGCGATTGGCACGGTGGTCAGCTCGGGCAGCCAGTTCGTGGATGCGGGCGGTGTCGCGAGTGGTACCGTGTTGCAGGGTACGCTGCAGACTTTGGGTGGCCTGGCGTATAATGCACAAGTGACCGGTAGCGGTGCGTTGCAAAGCATCCAGTCCGGCGGCGTTGCCAGTGGGACGGTTGTGACCTCTGGTGGCGGGCAGTTGATCCAGGCTGGCGGTGTTGCGGTGAATGACGTGATTGCCGGTAACGGGACGATCACTGTCAGTAGTGGTGGCGTACTCAGTGGTTCCCTGACTTTCTCGGGCGTTGGCAGCGGAACGCTTGTCATCGGTGACAACGGCGCTGTCGTCTCCGGTGTTGTGATCAGCGGTTTCCAGAGTGACGACCAGATTGATCTGAATCGTCTCGCCTATGGCAGTGAGACCTATGTCGAGCAGACTGGCCAGGTCGGTGCTGTCAACATCATGACAGGCAGCGGCAGCTACAGCCTGAATTTTGCGAATGACGGAGGGAGTAATCGCGTCTTCCTTGCGAAGCAGGGTGCGAATGGCTCCACTGTGCTTTATACAACGGGCGGCCTCCTGCCTGCGCAAAGCGTATCTCTTGCTGGCACGGCCTCCAGCGTGACGGCTGATTTCGGCTTTGATGCTGCTTACACCGGGAGCTATGCGAATCTTGGTGCTGGTGAAGTCAGCACGGATGGCAAAACATACAGCGTGACGGGTACATCCGCTGAAGTATCAACGGCGTTGCACAACCTTGTCTTCCAGCCGACCGGTGGCACTTCTCCGACAACGGTAAAGCTGGTGCTTTCAAACGAGGCAGCTCCGGTTGTACTGCAGCTGAACACGACGCTGAACCAGTATCTTGCTGGTGGCGCGAAGGCGGACACGATCATTGGTGGTTCTGGCCATGACACTCTGGCCAGCGGTTCTGGTGGTGGTGTGCTACAAGCGGCTGGCAATGGTGATCTTCTGCTTGGAGGCAAAGGCTCGACGTCGTTCTATGATGGTGCTGGTGCGGCGACGATCTTCGGGGGGCGTGGTCATGATACGATCCATGCGACTGCCGGCCATGACCTGATCTTGACAGGCCAGGGAGGTTCGACCGTCACGCTGAGCGGTCATGGCAGCTCTCTGTGGAGCTATGGGGCGGACAATGTCGCAGTTTTTGCCGGCGCGAACACGGTGATTGGTGCGGGTGGTTCGAACGCGACGATCTCTGGCGGGTCTTCGGGTGTGATGTTCATTGGCGCGGGCGGTGCCAGCACCATTCTGGGTGGCGATGGCGCCTCGACGCTGTTCGGCACGGCTGGCAACCTGACCTACGCGGCCGGAAATGGCAGCGGTTTTGTCGTGACGGGTGCCGGCAGCACGGCCAATCTGTTCGGGAGTGCGGCTGGCGGCCTTCTGGCGTTTGGTCAGAGCGGTGCGACGCTGTTCTACACGGGTGGCGGTGGCGCCGACACGATCCAGGGCGGCAATGGCAGCATCGTGGTGAATAACGGGATCAACGGCACGTATTTTGGTGGAACTGCGGGCTCGAACCAGATCTCTGTTGCTGGTCACAGCCTTGTGTTTGGCGGAGGGAATGGTGATGTTCTGACCGCGACGGGGGCGGGAAATGTGTTGCAGGCCGGCGGCGGCAACACGACGCTGAATGGTGGCGGTGCTGATGGCACTGTGATGTTCGCTGGGACCGGCAATGATCTGATGATTGGGAGCACGAATAAGGCGTCGGTTGATATTTTTGCCTTTGCCAATGGTCAGGTTGGCGGCTCCGACACGATCAGCGGGTTTACGGCGGGTGTTGATCGTCTGATCCTGAACGGGTTCTCCGGTGCTCAGGCGGATGCATCTTATGCCACGCAGAGCGTGGATGGGTCCGGCAACATGCACTTTACGCTGACGGATAATACGCAGATCACGCTCGTCGGCGTCTCCGCACTCAGCCGGAGCCAGTTCGGATAAGGCTAGCCTGAAACGATTATTGGTTAGCGAGGGGAAACGGAAGAAGTCCGTTTCCCCTTTTTTTATGTGAGCGATCCCAGCCCATACTTAAACCTATGGAAAGCACTGGTTTATAGTTGATTAATTTCAGATGTATATGTATGTATTTTCTTTCTTAATGGATGACTTCAATATTATAATAAAAAACATCTGCGTTAGTTAATATGAAATTAGTATATTAATTTAATATTAATATTTAGAGCGGAGTAAATAAATGTCCGTTATCGATATTGCTTCTGGCATAACATCGACAGGTCTCGTTCTGGGTATCCCTGGCGGACAATATGATTCTGCTACGGTGGAGGGCACCGTTATCAGCAGCATCGTCAAGAGTGCTGGTCTCATCGTGGTCTCGAACGGGGGGAATGCGAATGGCACTGTGATCAGCACAGGCGGTGCCTTGACAATCAGCAATGGGGGTACGGCCACTGCTACAGTCGTCAGGACCGGTGGCACTGAGACTGTCTATGCAGGTGGAACGGATAGTGGGGCGACAGTCAGCAATGGCGGTACCCAGATTATCTCATCCGGTGGCACAGTCAGTGACACGGCGCTGAAATCCGGCGGCATTCAAATTGTATATGCAGCCGGCAGCACCGTTAACGTAACGGTCAGTCGGGGGGCAACGCAGTTCGTGTCATCTGGTGGAGAAACCAGCAGCACGGAAATCGCAAGCGGTGGAATCCAGACGATTTATGATGGCGGCCTTGATGATGGTGTCTCGGTCGACAGTGGTGCCATCCAGAATATTTCTTCTGGCGGGATGGCAGTTAGCGGAACTGTTAGTGGTATCCAGAATATTTTTTCTGGCGGCAATACCAGCAATATGGGACTGATCAGTGGCAGTATCCAAAATATTTCTTCGGGCGGTAGTGCTTCCAACATTCTGGTGGCAGGTACCCAGAATGTCTATGCAGGCGGCAGCTCTATCAGTGCTTCCATCAATGGCATTCAGAATATTTATTCCGGTGGCATTGTCAGCGATGTGCTGATTACGTATGGCGGCAGCCAGAATATCTATGACGGTGCGGTGCTTGTAGGAGCCGCGGTCAATTATAATGCAAACCAGAACGTCCTGTCTGGAGGAAGCGCTTTAAGCGCAATCATCAGCGGAGGTACCCAGACCATCCTGTCTGCAGGGTCCGTGACCAGCACGACAGTTTTCAGTGGTGGAACACAGTTTGTTTCCTCTGGTGGAAATGCCAGTCTGACACAGGTCAGTGCGAACGGACTACAAACAGTTCTGTCCGGTGGATCTGTTGTCAGCACGACGGTTGCAGACGGTGGAACCCAGTCTGTGTCAGGTGGAGGTATTGCAAGTCTGACGGTGATCAGTTCCGGCGGTCTGCAGGCTGTTCTGTCCGGTGGATCTGTCGTCAGCACGATGCTTTCCGCTTCAGCAATCCAGACCCTCTCTTCAGGCGGCACTGCAACAGGTACAATAGTCAGTTCCGATGCGACCCAGATCATCAGCGCAGGCGGGGTTGCCAGCGGCACAACCATTAGTACGGGTGGTATTCAGACTGTGGCGGGTGTTGCGGTGGATGATGTCATTGCCGGAAATGGTTCGGCCGTCATCCTGAGGGGAGGGAGCTTGAGCGGCTCATTGACCTTCAGCAGTGCTGGCAGTGGAACATTGCTGATTACAGATTTTCGTTCAGTTATTTCCGGAGCGGTCATCAGCGGGTTCCAGAGTGATGACCAGATTGATCTGGACTGGCTTCAGTACAGCAATAACACGACTGTTACGCAGTCTGGTAATACGGTGACTGTGGCCAACAGCTATGGCCATTATGTCCTGACCTTTGACAATGCGGCGGCACTTTTGGCGAAGGCGGATGCGGACGGCAGTACCCTTCTGTATGTGGCCGATTACAGTCAACTGCCGAAGCAGGTCAGTGTGAGTGGTGCTTCCTCCAGTGGAACCATGACGGCTTCATTTGGATTTAATGCAGCCTATACAGGAACTTACTCAAATCTTGGTAGTGGCACGGTCAGTGCAGATGGCAGCACATACACGATCGCTGGCACCACAGAAGAAGTATTTAGCTCTTTTCAGAATCTTGTTTTCCAGCCTTCCTCTTCCACTACTGCACCGTCTTTTGTCCAGGTCGTACTGAAAAGCGAAACAGCGCCGGTTGTATTGCAGATCAACACAACGCTGAACCAGTATTTGGCAGGTGGTGCAGCGGCGGATACGATCATTGGCAGTTCTGGTGCAGATACTCTGGTCAGCGGTTCTGGTGGTGGTGTGCTGCAGGCGGTTGGCAAGGGTGACCTGCTGATCGGTGGCAGGGGCTCGACGTTGTTCCATGATGGTGCTGGTTCGGCGACGATCTTTGGGGGGCGTGGTCACGATACGATTGACGCTGCGGCGGGCAGCAACCTGATTGTAACCGGGGCTGGCGGTTCCACTGTTGATCTGGACAGTCAGGGCAACTCTCTGTGGAGCTATGGAGCGGATAATGTTGCGGTTGTTGCCGGTGCGAACACGGTGATTGGTGCGGGTGGCTCGAACGCGACGATCTCTGGCGGGTCTTCGGGTGTGACGTTCATTGGCGCGGGCGGTGCCAGCACCATTCTGGGTGGCGATGGTGCCTCGACGTTGTTCGGCACGGCTGGCAACCTGACCTACGCGGCCGGGAATGGCGGCGGTTTTATCGTGACGGGTGCCGGCAGCACGGCCAATCTGTTCGGCAGTACGGCTGGCGGCCTTCTGGCGTTTGGTCAGAGCGGTGCGACGCTGTTCTACACGGGTGGCGGTGGCGCCGACACGATCCAGGGCGGCAATGGCAGCATCGTGGTGAATAACGGGATCAACGGCACGTATTTTGGTGGGAGTGCGGGCTCGAACCAGATCTCTGTTGCTGGATACAGCCTTGTGTTTGGCGGAGGGAATGGTGATGTTCTGACCGCGACGGGGACGGGGAATGTGTTGCAGGCCGGCGGCGGCAACACGACGCTGAATGGTGGCGGTGCTGATGGCACTGTGATGTTCGCGGGGACCGGCAATGATATGATGATCGGCAGCGCGAGTAGGGCGGCAGTTGATATCTTTGCCTTTACCAATGGTCAGGCTGGAGGCTCTGACACAATCAGCGGTTTCACGGCTGGCGTGGATCGTTTGATCCTGAACGGTTTCTCCGGTGCGCAGGCGGATGCATCCTACGCGACGCAGAGCGTGGACGGGTCCGGCAGCATGCACTTCACCTTGACCGATAACACGCAGATCATGTTGGCAGGTGTCTCTTCCCTCAGCCGAAGCGAATTTGGCTAAGGAATATAATTTCACTTTCCATTTTACTGCAGGGAAAGGTCGCTGATATGTGATCTATCAGACGCCGTAGCCGTTTCTGGCTACGGCGTTTTTTTCTGAAAACAGTATTTGATATTTAAAAATCGCATTTTATGCTGATTTTATTATGATATCGTGTTACAGAAAAAAGTTCTACTATAAATTGCCTCACAATAAAGAATATTAAATTTAACAATAAAAATAATTAGGGGAAGATTAATGTCCGATATTGTGATTTCTCGTGGTGTAACAAGCACTGGCCTGATTATTGGGCAGGCTGGTCAATATGATAGTGCCTCTGTCCAGGGGGCTGTCATTAACACCACTGTTAATAATAGCGGTCTGATTGTGATATCTGGTGGTGGAACAGCCAGTAGTACAGTGATCAATTCGGGTGGTCAGGAGAGTGTGGGTTCCGGCGGATCCTCGGTTTCTGCGACTATTATCAATGGCGGATCCCAATATTTGCTCTCAAGTGGTGTTACCCGCAGCACGCAGATCATTTCTGGTGGCACGCAGATCATATCCTCGGGTGGTGCTGCTACTGGCACTGTTGTCAGCACAGGCGGTCAAGCCGTTCTGCTGGCCGGTGGTATGGCACAATCTATGGTGCTGGCTGGAGGAAGTTTGACTGTTTCTTCCGGTGCCACGGTTTCCGGTGTCGATATGGAACAGCAGCTCAGCCAGTTGCTGATTTCTTCAGGCGGTTCGGCGAGCGGCACGCTTCTGAGCAATGGCACGATGATTGTGCTGTCAGGGGCAACTGTTGTTGGAACACAGTTGACGAGTAGTGGTACACTGTCCCTGAGTGGTGGGATTGGAAGTGGCACCATCGTCACTAATAATGAGCGTGCAGATGTCTACAGTGGCGGTATTGCAATCAGCACATTTGTGGGTGTGGATGGCAGAGAATTCATCCATTCCGGCGGACTCTCCATTGGTGCCGTTGTCAGTTCAGGTGTCCAGTCTCTCGATGGTGGTATTGTAAGCGGTACCAGACTTATAGACGGCTCCCAGGATGTTGGAGGTATAGCCTACAATGTTCAGGTGTCTGGCACACGTGGTTTGCAACTTGTCGTATCGGGAGGTGTGGCCAGTGGGACGACCCTGACGTCCGGTGCCGCACAGATCATCGTGCCAGGCGGGACCGCCGTTAATGATGTGATCGATGGCACCGGGACGATCACTGTTAACTCTGGTGGCAGACTAAGCGGGTCTCTGTCTTTCACAGGGACTGGCAGTGGTACACTGGTAGTAAGTGATGACGGTGCCATCGTTTCTGGTCTGATGATCAGCGGGTTCCAGAACGATGATCAGATCGATCTCCAAAGTCTGTCTTATAGCAGCCAGACCTATGTAGCGCAGTCTGGCGGTCAGATCAGTGTTATCACGGCGGGTGGCAGCTACTCCCTGAGCTTTGCGAATGATGGCGCCACCAATCGGGTTTATCTTGCGAAGTCGGATGGCGTGTCCGGCACGCAGCTTTATACAGCGGTTGGTATTCTGCCTGCACAGAGTGTTATTTTAGGTGGCACAACCACCACCCTGAGCGCTGCTCTCAGCTTTAATACTGCTTATGCCGGCTCCTATACGAACTTTGGTATTGGGACGGTCAGTACGGATGGCAAGACCTACAGTGTGACGGGTACGTCCGCCGAGGTAACAACAGCATTGCAGAACCTTGTTTCCCAGCCGACCGGTAGCAGTTCTCCGAGCTCGGTCAGTCTGGTGCTTTCAAACGAGGCAGCTCCGGTTGTGTTGCAGCTGAACACGACGCTGAACCAGTATCTGGCTGGTGGTTCGAAGGCGGATACGATCATTGGTGGTTCCGGTAATGATACTCTGGCCAGCGGTTCTGGTGGTGGTGTGCTGCAGGCGGTTGGCAAGGGTGACCTGCTGATTGGTGGCAGGGGCTCGACGGCGTTCCATGATGGAGAGGGCTCGGCGACGATCTTTGGTGGTCGTGGTCAGGATACGATCCATGCGACTGCCGGTCATGACCTGATCCTGACAGGACAGGGAGGTTCGACCGTCATGCTGAGCGGTCAGGGCAGCTCTCTGTGGAGCTATGGCGCGGATAATGTCGCGGTCTCTGCCGGTGCGAACACGGTGATCGGTGCGGGTGGTTCGAACGCGACGATCTCTGGCGGGTCTTCGGGTGTGATGTTCATTGGCGCGGGCGGTGCCAGCACCATCCTGGGTGGCGATGGCGCCTCGACGCTGTTCGGCACGGCTGGCAACCTGACCTACGCGGCCGGAAATGGCAGCGGTTTTGTCGTGACGGGTGCCGGCAGCACGGCCAATCTGTTCGGGAGTGCGGCTGGCGGCCTTCTGGCGTTTGGTCAGAGCGGTGCGACGCTGTTCTACACGGGTGGCGGCGGCGCCGACACGATCCAGGGCGGCAATGGCAGCATCGTGGTGAATAACGGGATCAACGGCACGTATTTTGGTGGAACTGCGGGTTCGAACCAGATCTCTGTTGCCGGACACAGCCTTGTGTTTGGCGGAGGGAATGGTGATGTTCTGACCGCGACGGGGACGGGGAACGTGTTGCAGGCCGGCGGCGGCAACACGACGCTGAATGGTGGCGGTGCTGATGGCACTGTGATGTTCGCGGGGACCGGCAATGATATGATGATCGGCAGCACGAATGAGGCGGCAGTTGATATCTTTGCCTTTACCAATGGTCAGGCTGGAGGCTCTGACACGATCAGCGGTTTCACGGCAGGTGTTGATCATCTGGTGCTGAACGGTTTCTCCAGTGCGCAGGCTGATGCTTCCTACGCGACGCAGAGCGTGGACGGGGCCGGCAACATGCATTTCATGCTGACAGATAACACGCAGATTACGCTGACCGGCGTGACTGAACTCAGCCGGAGCCAGTTCGGATAAGGCGCTGACTGAACACGCTGTTGGCACAAAAAGAAGGGAGAGCAGCAAATAATCTGGCTCTCCCCTCTTTTTTTATCGAATAAAATTTATTTGTAATTAATAATAAAAACAGTATATTTCCTTTAATTTCAATAAGATTTTTCTATTTTTAATCTGCATTCTGTGACACTTTACCTATTCTTGATGAAATAGTAATCTATTTTTGCTGCATTCAGGAGGGACTGCCATGGCTGATATCGTTGTTTCTGCGGGCGTTACGTCCAGTGGCATAACATTGAATGGCTCCGTCGGCTCCGCTACGGTGGATGTGCTAGGCACGACTATCAATACGCAGCTGACCGGCGTTTCCACGGAGGGCGTTAGTGCCGGTGGCCTCGCTATCTCGACGACAATTGGCAATTCTGCAGTCCAGAGGGTTAATTCTGGCGGTGTTGCAAGTAGCACCGTCATCAGCTCGGGCGGTACGCAGGGTGTGCTGAGCGGAGGTGTCACTGTTTCTACCACGGTAAGTGCTGGTGGTATAGAACTTGTTAGTCCTGATGGTGTCACAAGTGACACGGTCGTCAGCTCGGGCGGTCAGCAGGTTGTTTTCAGTGAAGGTGTCGCGCATAGCACGATCGTCAGATCGGGGGGAACGCAGGCTGTTTCCGCTGGCGGTGTCGCGAGTGCCACGGTTATCAGCTCGGCTGGTGAGCAGGCTGTTTTCGATAGCGGTATTGCGAGTGGCGCCGTTGTCAGCAATGGTGGGAACCAATCTGTTCAGTCTGGCGGTTCCGCATTTTCGGCACTCCTCCTATCTGGTGGCACGCAGACTGTTTCCTCCGGCGCTACGGCTTCGGGCACGATATTGAGCTCCGGTGGTGTGCAGTATGTAAATAGTGGTGCTGTTATCAGTGGGACTGTATTCAGCGCTGGCGGCAATCAGGTTCTGCTGAGCGGCGTGGTTGTGAGCGGCATTTCTGTGCAGGGGTCTGGCTCTCAAACGCTTTCTTCCGGAGCAATAGCGAGGGGAATCTTTGTGTCCGATGGGGGGACACAAGTTATTTCCGCCGGTGGCGTTGCCAGTGGGACGGTTGTGACCTCTGGTGGCGGGCAGTTGATCTTTGCTGGCGGTGTTGCGGTGAATGACGTGATTGCCGGTAACGGGACGATCACTGTCGATAGTGGTGGCGTACTCAGTGGTTCCCTGACTTTCTCGGGCGTTGGCAGCGGAACGCTTGTCATCGGTGACAACGGCGCTGTCGTCTCCGGTGTTGTGATCAGCGGTTTCCAGAGTGACGATCAGGTTGATCTGAGCAGTCTGGGCTATGACAGCCAGGGCTATGTGACACAGGGCAGCAGCAATATCAGCGTTGTGACGGGGAATGGCAGCTACAGCCTGAACTTTGCGAATGACGGGCCGGGCAATCGCGTCTTCCTTGCGAAGGAGGGTGCGAATGGCTCCACTGTGCTTTATGCAACGGGTGGTATTCTGCCGGCACAGAGCGTGTCTCTTGTTGGCACGGCCTCCAGCATGACGGCTGATTTCGGCTTTGATGCTGCTTACACCGGGAGCTATGCGAATCTTGGTGCTGGTGAAGTCAGCACGGATGGCAAGACTTACAGTGTGACGGGTACATCCACCGACGTATCAACGGCGTTGCACAACCTTGTCTTCCAGCCGACCGGTGGCACTTCTCCGACAATGGTAAAGCTGGTGCTGTCGAACGAGGCGGCGCCGCTTATGTTGCAGCTGAACACGACGCTGAACCAGTATCTGGTGGGTGGCTCGCAGGCTGACACGATCATGGGTGGCACGGGTGCCGACACGCTTCAGAGCGGCTCTGGCGGTGGTGTTCTGCAGGCAAGAGGCAGTGGGGATATTCTGATAGGCGGCAGCGGGGCCACGCTGTTCAATGACGGTGATGGTGCGGCGACGATCCGGGGCGGTCAGGGCCGTGATACGATCAATGCGTCTGCTGGCAGAGATACAATCGTGACGGGGAGTGCTGGCAGTCAGGTCAATCTGTCTGCTGCCGGCAATGTTGCATGGAGTAAAGGCGCTGATACGGTGTCAGTGATGGCGAGCGCGAACACGATTGTTGGTGCTGGCGGCGCGACCTATGCCACGATCAGCAATAACAATGTGACGACGTTCATCCAGAGCACGGGTGCCAGCACTGTTGTCGGTGGTAATGGTGGCGCGACGGTGTTTGGTACGGGTGGCACTGTTGACTATACGGCCAATGGTGGCAGTGACCTTGTCGTTGCCGGCACTGGTGGCACGGTCAACCTGTTTGGTTCGACCTCTGGTCCCGGTTTGCTTGCGTTTGGTGCGAGCGGCGGGGTGCTGGATTATACAGGGCACGGTTCTTCGGATACGATCATTGGCGGCACAGGGAGTGTTTCTGTCAGCTCCGGCAGTAACGGTCTTTATGTTGGTGGCACTGCCGGTTCGAACATGATCCTGGCCACGGGAGACGCGACGGTTCTGGGCGGTGGCAATGGGGATGTTCTGTCCTCGACGGGGAGTGGCAACGTTCTGGTGGCTGGAACCGGGAACCAAACGCTGACCGGTGCCGCAGGCAATGGCACGGCGATGTTTGCGGGGACTGGCAATGCACTGATGATCGGCAGCACGAACAGTTCTGTTGTGGATGCATTTGCGTTTGCCAATGGCCAGGCTGGCGGCTCCGACACGATCAGCGGGTTTACGGCGGGGGTTGATCGTCTGATCCTGAACGGGTTCTCCGGAGCGCAGGCGGATGCGTCCTATGCCACGCAGAGCGTGGACGGGTCCGGCAACATGCACTTCACCCTGACCGATAATACCCAGATCACGCTGACCGGCGTGACCGAACTCAGCCGGAGCCAGTTCGGATGAAGATCTGACTGAACAGGCTGTTGACATAAAACGAAGGGGGAGCCGCAAATAATATGGCTCTCCTTTTTTTTATCAAATGAAATTTATTTATAAATTAACAATAAAAATAGCATGCTTCCTTTAATTTTAATACGATTTTTCTATTTCCAATCTGAATACTGTGATATTTTACCTATTCTTGATAGAAATAATAATTTTTTGTCCGTATTAAGGGGGGACTGCCATGGCTGATATCGTTGTTTCTGCGGGTGTTACGTCAAGTGGCATAACGTTGAATGGCTCCGTCGGCTCCGCTACGGTGGATGTGCTGGGCACGACCATCAATACGCAGCTCACCGGCGTTTCCACGGAGACCGTTAGCTCCGGTGGTCTTGCTGTCTCGACGACAATTCGGAATTTGGCAAACCAGCGTGTTGCGGGTGTCGCAAGTAACACGATCGTCAGCTCGGGCGGTACGAATAGGGTGCTGTCTGCTGGTGTTGCATTTTCTACCACGGTAAGCGCAGGTGGTTCAGAGTTTATTGCTCTTAATGGTTTCGCAGGTAACACGGTCGTCAGCTCGGGCGGTCAGCAGGTTGTGTCCGGGGGTGTTGCAAGCGGGACAAAGATCAATTCTGGCGGTCAGCAGGTTGTGTCTGGTGGTCTTGCCAGCGCGACACAGATTAGTTCTGGCGGTCAGCAGGTTGTGTCTGGTGGTCTTGCCAGCGCGACACAGATTAGTTCTGGCGGTCAGCAAACAATTTCTTCCGGTGGTGTTTCCATCGCTGCGCAGCTGAGCGCTGGTGGTCAGCAATTCATATCCTCCGGTGGTCTTGCGAGTGCTACGCAGTTTCTCTCGGGTGGCAGACAATATGTTTCCTCTGGGGGCGTTGCCAGGGCCGCACTGCTCGGTTCCGGTGGCCTGCAGTATGTGTATGGTAGCGCTGTCAGTGCACAGGTCGAGCTTGGTGCTTTCCAGTATGTTTCCTCCGGGGGTGTGGCTGGTGGCACACTGATTAGTTCAGGTGGTGAGCAGGATATTTTCACCGGTGGCGTTGCGAGTGCGGCCCAGGTCAGTTCAGGTGGCTTTCAGGTTGTTTATTCTGGCGGTCTGGCCAACGATACCCAGCTTGTGGGCGCCATTCAGCAGGTTAATTCTTCCGGTGTTGCCAGCGGTGTGCAGGTCAGTGCAGGTGGTACACAAAATGTCTGGGCTGGAGGCATTGCCAGTGGTACGAAGCTGGTCAGCGGCAGTCAGCAGGTCAATTCCGGAGGCGTTGCAGTTGCTGCACAAATCAGTGCAGGTGGCATACAGACTGTATTGTCGGCTGGTATCGACAGTGGTTCACAGATCAGCTCCGGCGGGTTGCAGACTATCAGCTCCGGTGGTGTGACCATCGCGACACAGATCAGTTCTGGCGGCCAGCAGACGATTTCTGCGGGTGGTGTTGCTAACGCTGTACAGCTGAGCGCTGGTGGTCAGCAATTCGTATCCTCCGGCGGTCTTGCCAGTGCCACGCAGTTCATCTCTGGTGGTAGACAATATGTGTATGGTAGCGCTGTCAGTGCACAGGTCGAGCTTGGTGCTTTCCAGTATGTTTCCTCCGGGGGTGTGGCCGGTGGCACACTGATTAGTTCAGGTGGTGAGCAGGATATTTTCACCGGTGGCGTTGCGAGTGCGGCCCAGGTCAGTTCAGGCGGTTTTCAGGTTGTTTATTCTGGTGGTCTGGCCAATGATACCCAGCTTGTTGGCGCCATTCAGCAGGTTAATTCTTCCGGTGTTGCCAGCGCTGCGCAGATCAGTGCAGGTGGTACACAGAATGTCTGGGCTGGAGGTATTGCCAGTGGTACGAAGCTCGTCAGCGGTAGCCAGCAGGTCAATTCCGGAGGTGTCGCAGTTGCTGCGCAAGTCAGCGCAGGTGGCATACAGGTTGTACTGTCGGCTGGTATCGACAGTGGTGCACAGATCAGCTCCGGCGGATTGCAGACTGTCAGCTCCGGTGGTGTGACCATCGCGACACAGGTCAGCGCAGGCGGCTCGCAGATGATTATGATGGGTGGTTCTGCGGTCACCGTCACTTTGCTTTCCGGTGGCACACAGACTGTTTCCTCCGGTGCTACGGCTTCGGGCACGGTATTGAGCTCTGGTGGTGTGCAGTATGTAAATAGTGGTGCTGTTATCAGTGGGACTGTATTCAGTGCGGGCGGCAATCAGGTTCTGCTGAGCGGCGTGGTTGTGAGCGGCATTTCTGTGCAGGGTTCTGGCTCTCAAACGCTTTCTTCCGGGGCCATAACGACGGGAATTGTTTTATCAGGCGGTGGGACGCAAGTTATTTCCGCCGGTGGTATTGCCAGCACCACTGTGATCAATTCCGGTGGTTTGCAGACTGTTTCGTCTGGCGGTTCCGCGCTCGGCACGGTGATCACTCTTGCGGGTAATATGGTCCTGCTGAACGGCGGTGTTGTGCAGTCTGCCGTTTTGTCAGGTGGTAACTTGACAGTTTCTTCCGGCGCCAGGGTATCCGGTGTTGCTATCGAGAATCAGGCCAGCGACCTGATCGTTTCTTCCGGTGGCTCCACGATCGGCACGCTGCTGAACAATGGCACGATGATTGTGCAGACTGGTGCATCGGTATCTGGCACCCGGATGACTACCAATGGTGATCTGTATCTGAGGGGCGGCACGGCAAGCGGCACGGTGCTGATCGGCGGCAATGAATTCATCAGCAGCGGAGGTATCGCCTCCGGCACGGTACTGTCGGGTGGAAGCGAGAGTGTGTATTCGGGTGGTATCGCGATTGGCACGGTGGTCAGCTCGGGCAGCCAGTTCGTGGATGCGGGCGGTGTCGCGAGTGGTACCGTGTTGCAGGGTACGCTGCAGACTTTGGGTGGCCTGGCGTATAATGCACAAGTGACCGGTAGCGGTGCGTTGCAAAGCATCCAGTCCGGTGGCGTTGCCAGTGGGACGGTTGTGACCTCTGGTGGCGGGCAGTTGATCTTTGCTGGCGGTGTTGCGGTGAATGACGTGATTGCCGGTCAGGGCGCTGTAAGCGTCTCTTCTGGTGGCGTACTCAGTGGTTCCCTGACCTTTGCCGGGATTGGCAGCGGAACACTAACACTGCAGAACGGCGCTGTCGTCTCCGGTGTTGTGATCAGCGGTTTCCAGAGTGACGATCAGGTTGATCTGAGCAGTCTCGGCTATGACAGCCAGGGCTATGTGACACAGGGCGGCAACAATATCAGCGTTGTGACGGGGAATGGCAGCTACAGCCTGAACTTTGCGAATGACGGGCCGGGCAATCGCGTCTTCCTTGCGAAGGAGGGTGCGAATGGTTCCACTGTGCTTTATGCAACGGGTGGTATTCTGCCGGCACAGAGCGTGTCTCTTGTTGGCACGGCCTCCAGCATGACGGCTGATTTCGGCTTTGATGCTGCTTACACCGGGAGCTATGCGAATCTTGGTGCTGGTGAAGTCAGCACGGATGGCAAGACTTACAGTGTGACGGGTACATCCACCGACGTATCAACGGCGTTGCACAACCTTGTCTTCCAGCCGACCGGTGGCACTTCTCCGACAATGGTAAAGCTGGTGCTGTCGAACGAGGCGGCGCCGCTTATGTTGCAGCTGAACACGACGCTGAACCAGTATCTGGTGGGTGGCTCGCAGGCTGACACGATCATGGGCGGCACGGGTGCCGACACGCTTCAGAGCGGCTCTGGCGGTGGTGTTCTGCAGGCAAGAGGCAGTGGGGATATTCTGATAGGCGGCAGCGGGGCCACGCTGTTCAATGACGGTGATGGTGCGGCGACGATCCGGGGCGGCCAGGGCCGTGATACGATCAATGCAGCTGCTGGCAGAGATACAATCGTGACGGGTAGTGCGGGGAGTCAGGTGAATCTGTCTGCTGCTGGCAACGTGGCATGGAGCAAGGGCGCGGATACGGTGTCAGTCATGGCGAGCGCGAACACGATTGTTGGTGCTGGCGGCGCGACTTATGCCACGATCAGCAATAACAATGTCACGACCTTCATCCAGAGAACGGGTGCCAGCACTGTTGTGGGTGGTGATGGTGGCGCGACGGTCTTTGGCACCGGGGGAACTGTTGATTATACGGCCAATGGTGGCAGTGACCTGATCGTTGCTGGCAATGGGGGTACGGTCAACCTGTTTGGTTCGACCACCGGTCCCGGTTTGATTGCGTTTGGTGCAAGTGGCGCAGTGCTGGATTATACGGGGCATGGTTCTTCCGATACGATCATTGGCGGCACAGGCAGTGTGTCTGTCAGCTCGGGCAGTAATGGTCTGTATGTTGGTGGTCAGGCAGGCTCGAACATGATCCTCGCCACGGGAGACGCGACGGTTCTGGGCGGTGGCAATGGCGATGTTCTGTCCTCGACGGGCAACGGCAATGTTCTGGTGGCTGGTACCGGGAACGAAACGCTGACCGGTGCTGCTGGAAACGGCACGGCGATGTTCGCAGGGACTGGCAATGCGCTGATGATTGGCAGCACGAACAGTTCTGTCGTGGATGCGTTTGCGTTTGCCAATGGCCAGGCTGGCGGCTCCGATACGATCAGCGGGTTTACGGTGGGTGTTGATCGTCTGATCCTGAACGGATTTTCCGGTGCGCAGGCGGATGCATCTTATGCCACGCAGAGCGTGGACGGGTCCGGCAACATGCACTTCACCCTGACCGATAATACCCAGATCACGCTCGTCGGTGTCTCCGCACTCAGCCGGAGCCAGTTCGGATGAAGATCTGACTGACTCTGCTTCTTACTGCAGGGATGCATCATTGATGTTTGATCAGTCACACGCTGTAGCCGCTTCCGGCTACAGCGTTTTTTTAGAACTTCATTTGTCCCATTGAATGCCCTGTTGAAATTTTAGCCTTATGTTAAAAATTTATCTTTTTGACTTTTTTGATCTATAAGCAGTGTTAAGCTTAAAAATAAACATTAATCAAAGGAAAATTAATGTCTAACGTTTTGATTTCTTCTGGTGTAACAAGCACCGGTTTGATCATCGGTCAGGCTGGTCAGTATGATAGTGCTTCTGTTCAGGGGATTATTACTGACACCACTGTTAATAATAATGGTCTAGTGGTGGTGTCTGGTGGTGGAACAGCCAGCGGTACAGTGATCAATTCGGGAGGTCAGGAAAGCGTTGGTTCCGGTGGATATTCTGTCTCTACTACGATCAGCAGTGGTGGGTACCAATATCTGCTTTCAAGCGGTGTGGCCAGCAGAACTCAGGTTGCTTCTCGTGGTACTCAAATCGTTTCTTCGGGTGGTACTGCTATTGATACCCAGGCTTATACATCTGGCGGGCAGTATATTTATTCTGGGGGGGTAGCACAGGATACTCATCTCAACGCAGATGCCGGCCAGTATGTATCTTCAGGAGGCGTCACACTTAATACGCAGATCAGTGGGGGAGCGGGACAGGCAGTTTATGCTGGTGGGGTGGCGAGCAATACGCAGATAAGCTCTGGAGGAAGACAGTTTATTTTTTCTGGTGGGCTGGACAGCGGCGGACAGGTCAGTGCAGGTGGTTCGCAGAATATTATGGGAGGAGGCTCCGCCTTTTCTACAACGCTATCATCTGGTGGTCTTCAGTATGTGAATAGTGGTGCCTTTGTCAGCGGCACAATATTCAGTACAGGCGGCCAGCAGATTTTGCTAAGCGGTGCCTCGATCAGCGGTGCATCCATACAGGTTGTGGCCACTCAAACCCTGTCTTCGGGTGCAACAGCAACGGGTACGGTTCTGGTATCTGGTGGCCGGCAGTTTGTTTCTTCTGGCGGTGTAGCAAGTGGCACCATGGTGAGTGCTGGTGGCAGCCAGTTTATTCAGTCTGCCGGTCTGGACATCAGTGGAACGGTTTTGGGTGGTTTCCAGATCATTCTGCTAGATGGCGTTGCAAGTAATACGGTGATCAGTGCTGGCAGCCAGTCTGTTGCCGGCAGTGCGGTCAGTGCGCAGATCAGCTCTGCCGGTGAGCAGACTGTTTTCGATAGCGGTATTGCGAGTGGCACCGTTGTCAGCAGTGGTGGGAACCAGTTTGTTCAGGCTGGCGGTTCCGCATTTTCGGCACTCCTCCTGTCTGGTGGCACGCAGACTGTTTTCTCCGGTGCTACGGCTTCGGGCACGGTATTGAGCTCTGGTGGCATGCAGCTTGTGTCTTCTGGCGCCATCGTAAGCAACACCATTTTCAGCGCTGGCGGCAATCAGGTTCTGCTGAGCGGCGTGGTTGTGAGCGGCATTTCTGTGCAGGGTTCTGGCTCTCAAACGCTTTCTTCCGGGGCTATAACCACGGGAATCGTTTTATCCGATGGGGGGACGCAAGTTATTTCCGCCGGTGGCGTTGCCAGTGCCACGGTCGTCAGCAGCGAGGGCAACCAATCTGTTCAGTCTGGCGGTTCCGCGATCTCTGTGACGGTAAGCTATCGTGGTTCTCAGACTATTTCTTCTGGCGGCGTTGCCAGTGCCACGGTCGTCAGCAGCGGTGGCTACCAATTTGTTCAGTCTGGCGGTTCCGCGACGTCTACGACGGTCAGCTCTGGCGGTTCGCAGACTGTTTCCTCTGGCGGTCTGGATATCAGCGGAACGCTTGGTGGTCTGCAGACCATTCTGGCAAGTGGTGTTGCCAGTAATACAGTGATCAGTGGGGGGGGCGGCCAGGTTGTTCTAGGTAGCGCGGTCAGTGCGCAGCTCAGCTTAGGCGGTACGCAGTTTGTTTACTCGGGCGGTGTTACGAATGGCACGGTCGTCAGTAGTGGTAGTGTGCAGCTTGTTAACTCTGGCGGTGTTGCGAATGGCACGGTCGTCAGCAGTGGTGCTGTGCAGGCTGTTGCCTCTAGCGGTGTCGCGAGTGGAACGGTTGTTAACCTGGGTGGTTTACTGCTCGGTAGCTCTGGTGGTTCTGCAGTGGGCACGGTCGTCAGCAATGGTGGCATCCTGAACGTTGAAGCTGGCTTTTCTGCGATCTCTACGACGGTCAGCTCTGGCGGTTCGCAGACTGTTTCCTCTGGCGGTATCGCAAGTGGTACCATCGTCAGCGCTGGCGGTGTTGAGCAAGTTATCTCTGGCGGTCTGGCTGTGAACGACGTAATCGCCGGTCAGGGCGCTGTAAGCGTCTCTTCTGGTGGCGTACTCAGTGGTTCCCTGACCTTTGCCGGGATTGGCAGCGGAACACTAACACTGCAGAACGGCGCTGTCGTCTCCGGTGTTGTGATCAGCGGTTTCCAGAGTGACGATCAGGTTGATCTGAGCAGTCTGGGCTATGACAGCCAGGGCTATGTGACACAGGGCAGCAGCAATATCAGCGTTGTGACGGGGAATGGCAGCTACAGCCTGAACTTTGCGAATGACGGGCCGGGCAATCGCGTCTTCCTTGCGAAGGAGGGTGCGAATGGCTCCACTGTGCTTTATGCAACGGGTGGTATTCTGCCGGCACAGAGCGTGTCTCTTGTTGGCACGGCCTCCAGCATGACGGCTGATTTCGGCTTTGATGCTGCTTACACCGGGAGCTATGCGAATCTTGGTGCTGGTGAAGTCAGCACGGATGGCAAGACTTACAGTGTGACGGGTACATCCACCGACGTATCAACGGCGTTGCACAACCTTGTCTTCCAGCCGACCGGTGGCACTTCTCCGACAATGGTAAAGCTGGTGCTGTCGAACGAGGCGGCGCCGCTTATGTTGCAGCTGAACACGACGCTGAACCAGTATCTGGTGGGTGGCTCGCAGGCTGACACGATCATGGGCGGCACGGGTGCCGACACGCTTCAGAGCGGCTCTGGCGGTGGTGTTCTGCAGGCAAGAGGCAGTGGGGATATTCTGATAGGCGGCAGCGGGGCCACGCTGTTCAATGACGGTGATGGTGCGGCGACGATCCGGGGCGGCCAGGGCCGTGATACGATCAATGCAGCTGCTGGCAGAGATACAATCGTGACGGGTAGTGCGGGGAGTCAGGTGAATCTGTCTGCTGCTGGCAACGTGGCATGGAGCAAGGGCGCGGATACGGTGTCAGTCATGGCGAGCGCGAACACGATTGTTGGTGCTGGCGGCGCGACTTATGCCACGATCAGCAATAACAATGTCACGACCTTCATCCAGAGAACGGGTGCCAGCACTGTTGTGGGTGGTGATGGTGGCGCGACGGTCTTTGGCACCGGGGGAACTGTTGATTATACGGCCAATGGTGGCAGTGACCTGATCGTTGCTGGCAATGGGGGTACGGTCAACCTGTTTGGTTCGACCACCGGTCCCGGTTTGATTGCGTTTGGTGCAAGTGGCGCAGTGCTGGATTATACGGGGCATGGTTCTTCCGATACGATCATTGGCGGCACAGGCAGTGTGTCTGTCAGCTCGGGCAGTAATGGTCTGTATGTTGGTGGTCAGGCAGGCTCGAACATGATCCTCGCCACGGGAGACGCGACGGTTCTGGGCGGTGGCAATGGCGATGTTCTGTCCTCGACGGGCAACGGCAATGTTCTGGTGGCTGGTACCGGGAACGAAACGCTGACCGGTGCTGCTGGAAACGGCACGGCGATGTTCGCAGGGACTGGCAATGCGCTGATGATTGGCAGCACGAACAGTTCTGTCGTGGATGCGTTTGCGTTTGCCAATGGCCAGGCTGGCGGCTCCGATACGATCAGCGGGTTTACGGTGGGTGTTGATCGTCTGATCCTGAACGGATTTTCCGGTGCGCAGGCGGATGCGTCCTATGCCACGCAGAGCGTGGACGGGTCCGGCAACATGCACTTCACCCTGACCGATAATACCCAGATCACGCTCGTCGGTGTCTCCGCACTCAGCCGGAGCCAGTTCGGATGAAGATCTGAGTGAAATTACTGGACCACTCAGGAAAGAGAGCTGATGAAGGTCAGCTCTCTTTTTTTGTATTTTGTTTTAATATTAAAATAACGCTTTGATATTAAAACTTTTAATCAAAACGAGAAAGCAACAAAATCATTGCGCAAAAAAGTTTATTAGGGAAAAAATCCGTACCGTTCGACTGCCCTACTCGTTCCTTGAGCAACAGAAATATTAAGTGTGACAATTAATGACCACCATCAATGTTTTTCCCGGAACGATTTCAAGCGGCTTGACGATCGGAACGTCTTCAGGGGGCAGTCAAGGCGACCTGATGAATGTCAGCGGTACCGCCATCAGCACCACGCTGAACCTGCTGGGAGTCATGGAGGTGCTGAGCGGTGGCACTGCCAGCGGAACTCTTGTCAATAGTGGTGGCACGCAGAACATTGAAAATGGAGGCCTTGCCAGCGAGACGCTTGTCAGCGGAGGGGGCACGCAAGTCGTCTATAGCGGCGGAACCGCACAGGACACTATGCTGGCGGGTGCAAATGCTACGCAGGTGGTTGGTTTTGGCGGGGTTGCCAAGCGTACGATGCTGAGTGCAGGCGCTAAGCAGATATTAGTGTCTGGCGCGGTTGTCAGTGACACGGTTTTCGGCACTGACGGTATCCAGATTCTGGTCAGCGGGGCAGAGACAAGCGGTATTTTGATTGATACGCTGGCCTTTCAGGCGGTCTCTGTCGGCACCACGGCAACAGACACAATCCTGGTTTCCAGTGGCACACAGGTTGTGTTTTCCGGAGGCACGGCATCCGGTACGGTGGTGAGTGCGGGAGGAAGGCAGTTTGTCTCTTCCGGCGCAATCATCAGCGATACAGTGTTCGGCAGCGGCGGGTATCAGATTCTGGGGAGCGGGGTAGCCGCTCATGATTTTTCCTTACAGGTTTCGGCGTCCCAGTTGCTCTCATCCGGGGCGACTGCAACAGGCACTGTGCTGGCAAACGGTGGCATGCAGTTTGTGCTGGATGGTGCGTCGGCTTCCGCGACGCTGGTGAATTCCGGTGGCTCACAGCTGGTTTTCAGTGGTCGTGTCACCGGCACAACGATCAGCGCCGGCGGTGCTCTGGAGGTGTCAGGACTGGTTTCTTCAGCCGTCAGCCTGTCCAATACATTTGGCAGTGCGCTTGGCACGATCATCAGTTCCGGAGGAACCGAGATTGTCTGGAACGGAGGCTGGGATGGTATCCGGTGGGATACCAATGTGCCTTCCGGTGGCAATAATCCATTGAGTGGTGCGATGATTCTGGCCGGTGGCAGCCAGGTTGTGAACGGTGGCAATGCGTATGGTGCAACCATCAGCTCTGGCGGTACCCAGATCATTCTGGCTGGCGGTAGTGATGGTGGATGGCGGAGTATTGATGAAGTCGCTGGCCTGGTGGGGAAGACGTCTGCCGGGGGTGGTACGACGATTCTGGCCGGTGGCAGCCAGGCGGTTTCATCGGGTGGCACAGCAGTCGCAGCTCTGATTTCATCGGGTGGCACGCAGATTGTCTTTGCTGCGGGTTATGCTGTCAGTGCAATGATCAATTCCGGTGGTGAGCAGATACTCTCTGCCGGAGGTGAGACAGCTTCCACGACGATTGGGGCCGGTGGCCTTCAGACTGTTTTATCCGGCGGTCATGATGGACGCCGGGTTGCTGTTTCCACCACGTCCGGCAGTTCCGGGGGCTGGGGCTATTATTACGGTGCTTCTATTTTGTCCGGCGGCCGTCAGGATGTGCTCGGCGGCGGTGTCGCCTATAGCGTGAATATCAGCGCCGGTGGCCTTCAGACTGTTGTCGGCGGTGGCAGTACATTTCAGGTCTATGTCAGTTCTGGTGCCAATCAGACTGTTGCCGATGGCGGTGTCCTTAACGCGACATGGATTATGTCTGGCGGTACGCAGACTGTACTCTCCGGTGGTGTTGCCGGCAGCGATGAAGTCTATGGCATACAAATTGTCTCTTCCGGGGGTGTTGCAAGCGGCTCATTTATCAACTCTGGTGGTCAGGAGACCATTCTGACAGGCGGGACTGCAATCAGTGCCACGATTTATCGCAGTGCAACACAGAGTATTTCTGCTTCCGGCATTGCCAGCCTGACAACAATTCTGGGTGGTGGAACACAGGTGGTCATGTCGGGAGGGATCGCTGCCAGTGCCATCATAAGCCAGGGTGGAACGCAGATTGTTTCCGCTTCTGGCAGTGCCAGTGAGACGACAGTCAATCAATACGGTCTGCAGACTGTTATGTCGGGAGGATACGCAACCGGCACGATACTGATGTCCGCTGCTCTACAGTACATTTCTGCCAGTGGTATTGCAGAAAAGACAACCATTAATTATTCTGGTTATCAGTTTGTTTCATCTGGTGGCTCTGCCATTGGCACGATAGTCAACGATTCCGGTACCCAGTTTGTTTCATCCGGTGGTTATGCGACCGGTGTCACTCTTCATTCTGCCGGCTATCAGTTTGTTTCGTCGGGGAGTGTGGTCAGTAATACGACCATCAGCTCAGGCGGTATGCAGTTTGTTGAAGGAATAGCGGTCAATGACCTGATTGCTGATCAAGGAACCGTCACCGTTTTCAGTGGCGGTACACTGAGCGGATCTCTGACATTCAGTGATGTCGGCAGCGGTACTTTGAAGATTATGGATGACCGTACCTCTCTTGCCGGTGTGGTGATCAGTGGATTTAAAAGCGATGACAAGATTGATCTGGCATGGCTGCTTTACAGCAAAAATACCAGCGTCAAACAATCTGGGGGAAGGGTGCTGATTGAAAATCCGTATGCTTCTTCATATACGCTCAATTTTGCCAGCAGCCAGACAATCCAGATAAAACAGGATACTGATAACAGCACGATCCTTTATGTATCGGATGCTCAACCCACCCCGACACCGACACCAGAGCCGACACCGACGGGGTATGCCCAACTGATGAAGCAGGTCAGCCTGACCGGCACATCATCCGGTGGAACGCTGTCAACTGTGTTCGGATTTGGGTCTGGCTATGCGGGTAGCTTCTCGAATCTCGGTAGTGGCACGGTCAGCGCGGATGGCAGCAGTTACAGCGTGTCCGGAACGGCATCGGATATATTGTCAGCATTGCAGACTCTTGTGTTTCAGCCTGCATCCACCGGTTCTGCTCCATCTTCCGTGCGGGTGATCCTCAAAAACGAAACGGCTCCGGTCGTGCTGAAGCTGAACACGGCGCTGAACCAGTATCTGGCCGGTGGTGCGGCAGCGGATACGATTATGGGCGGTTCCGGCAATGATACTCTGGCCAGCGGTTCGGGTGGTGGTGTGCTGCAGGCGGTTGGCAGAGGCGACCTGCTGATTGGTGGGAGGGGATCGACGCTGTTCCATGATGGTGCCGGTGCGGCGACGATCTTCGGGGGGCGTGGTCATGATACGATCGACGCTGCGGCGGGCGGCAATCTGGTGATGACCGGAACTGGCGGTTCCACCGTCTATCTAAAGGCACGCGGCAACTCTTTGTGGAGCTATGGCGCGGATAACGTTTCGGTCTCTGCTGGTGCGAACACGGTGATTGGTGCGGGTGGTTCGAACGCGACGATCTCTGGCGGGTCTTCGGGTGTGATGTTCATTGGCGCGGGCGGTGCCAGCACCATTCTGGGTGGCGATGGCGCCTCGACGCTGTTCGGCACGGCTGGCAACCTGACCTACGCGGCCGGAAATGGCAGCGGTTTTGTCGTGACGGGTGCCGGCAGCACGGCCAATCTGTTCGGGAGTGCGGCTGGCGGCCTTCTGGCGTTTGGTCAGAGCGGTGCGACGCTGTTCTATACGGGTGGCGGCGGCGCCGACACGATCCAGGGCGGCAATGGCAGCATCGTGGTGAATAACGGGATCAACGGCACGTATTTTGGTGGAACTGCGGGTTCGAACCAGATCTCTGTTGCCGGACACAGCCTTGTGTTTGGCGGAGGGAATGGTGATGTTCTGACCGCGACGGGGACGGGGAACGTGTTGCAGGCCGGCGGCGGCAACACGACGCTGAATGGTGGCGGTGCTGATGGCACTGTGATGTTCGCTGGGACCGGCAATGATATGATGATCGGCAGCACGAATGAGGCGGCGGTTGATATTTTTGCCTTTGCCAATGGTCAAGGTGGAGGCTCGGACACGATCAGCGGGTTCAATGCGGGGATTGATCATCTGGTCTTGAACGGTTTCTCCAGTGCGCAGGCTGATGCGTCCTATGCCACGAAGAGCGTGGACGGGTCGGGCAACATGCACTTCACACTGACCGATAACACGCAGATCACGCTCCTCGGTGTCTCCGCACTCAGCCGGAGCCAGTTCGGATAAGAACCCGGTTCCTCTGACTGCTTATCTACATAAAACTTAGTAAGAGAATAAAAATGACTCTTATCAGCATCTCATCGGGTGTGAGTTCGTCAGGTCTTGTGATTGGTCAGAGCGGGAGCCTCTCTGCCATTCAGTACGATACAGCTATTGTGAATGGAGCGGTTACCAGCACCTCTCTGAACACCTCAGGTGCCATGACAGTCGCATCGGGTGGCATTGCAGACCTGACAGTGATCAATGGCGGCGCACAGGTCGTCAATTGGGGTGGCCGCGTCAGTGGCACGGTCATTGGTGATGCGGGTACGCAAACGATCTTGTACTCGGGTCTTGCTGACGGAACGCAGATCAACTCCGGTGGCAGACAATACATGTATGGCTTGGCCACCAACACTGTTGTTGCGGGTGATACAGCACAGCAGATTGTTGATAGCGGGGGTGTGGCCAGTGGCACAGTCCTGACTTCTGGTGGTCAGATGGTGATCAGGAAGAACAGTCTCGGCGCCAATGCCGTTATCAGTGGTACTGGAAAAATATCGTTGGGAAGTGCGGGATGGCTGAGGGGCAGCCTGACATTCACAGGAAACGGCAGCGGAACCCTGGCTGTTCTCGATCAGACTGTGGACGTGTCAAACACGGTCATCAGCGGGTTCAAGGCGGATGATGCGATTGATCTCGCCAGCATGCGTTACGTGAACAGCGCATCCGTCATACAGACCAGCCGAGCCGGTGTCGTAAAAATTGTCGCCGGAACAAGCTCTGCCTATTTGAAATTTAGCAGTGATAGCCTTGCAGGGCAGGTATTGCTGGCCCAGAATGACGGGGTCGGCGGTACGCAGGTTTATACAGCCAGCGGTATTCATCCTTTTACAAATGACATCACGCTGTACGGTTATTCTACCGCGACGCAGGTGACGGCCCAGTTCAGCCTGAATTCGTCTTTTGGCGGAACCTATGCCAATCTCGGCACTGGAGATCTGAGTGCTGACGGCAAAACCTATATTGTGTCTGGACGGCCTGAAGATGTGTCTTCGGCACTGACGAATCTGGCGTTTCTCCCCACCGCTGGCGGTACGGCCCCATCATCAATCAGTGTGGTGCTGAAAAACGAAACGGCACCCGTTTATGTAAAATTGAATACGACTCTGTCGCAATATCTGGCAGGTGGTGCTGGAAAGAACACGATTACCGGTGGTGCAGGTGCGGATACGCTGGCCAGTGGTTCTGGTGGCGGATATCTGTATGCCAGCGGTCAGGGAGATATCCTGATCGGCGGCAGAGGCGCCACTTTCTTTGAAGATGGTGAAGGCTATACCACTATTTTCGGAGGAAAAGGTCATGATTCGATTGTGGCGTCTGCCAATCATAATCTTCTGATGACCGGACTTGGCGGCTCAACTGTTAGTATGAAAGGGCAGGAAAATACCCTCTGGAGCAATGGTTCCGATACTGTTGTCGCATATGCAGGTGTCAATACGGTTATCGGAGCCGGAGAAGGTGCGCGGTTTCTGGTCGCAAACGGCCAATCATCACCGATATTTATCGGTATGGGAGGCAGCAATACCATTGTCGGTGCAGATGGAGCCTCCACCATGTTCGGTACGGCCGGCAGCCTCATTTATACCGGCGGTGGCTCTGGCAGTGGCCTGGTGCTGCTTGGTTCCGGCAGCAAGGGAGAGCTGTATGCAGGCAATGCCGGTACTATGCTGGCTTTTGGTCAGAGCGGTGCCACGCTGACTTACTACGGCGGGAATGGCAGCAGGGATACGATCCAGGGTGGAAGTGGTAATATCACGGTTGAGGGTGCCACGAACGGCACTTTCTTTGCTGGCAGCGCAGGATCGAACGTCATTGATGTCACCAAAAACAGCACTGTATTCGGCGGTGGTGAAGGAGATATCCTGAGATCCCATGGGGAAGGCAATGTTCTGCAGGCAGGTTCAGGGAATACAACCCTCAGCGGATATTGGGCGCCAGGTACAGTTATGTTTGCAGGAACCGGCAATGCCTTGATGGCTGGCAGTGTGAGCATGAAAGCTGTCGATATTTTTGCTTTTACCAATGGGCGTGGCGGTGGTTCCGATACGATCAGCGGTTTTGAAAAAGGGGTTGATCGCCTGGTCTTCAACGGATTTTCTGAAAAGCAGGTGGATGCCGCCTACTTTACGATGCGACCGGACATCGATGGCAATGTGCATTTTACCTTGTCGGACAATACTCATATCACGCTGCGAGGTGTACCGTTTCTGCTCCGAAGCGAGTTCGGTTGATACATTATAACCATGCCTGTCTGTTGTTTCTTAAGCCTCTATGGGCATGATGGTTTACAGGCATGAAACTGTGCTCAGATCGCGTTCACCGATGATATAGGGACCACCCGACAGCAGACGGATTGCCAGGAACCCGGTCGTACTGGATTGCCGTTCTGTAAGGTTCAGAAGCGCATCGCCCCGTGTCCAACGTGCCGAGGATAGAGTGTTATCGTGCCATCCCGGCAGATTGACGTCGGTCAGATGACTGGTGACAGGTCGACAGCGTCTGTTTTCCGTAAGGGTAATCTCCCCTACCTGCACGCCAAACAGACGCTGGTCATCTATAAACGGGCCGATCGATTCACACGGCCTGCTGGTACGGGATAGAAGACGCACACTGGAAATCCCCGGTGGAAGAAGAAATTCCTTCCAACCTTCCCTGGTATTGAGCAAAGGGGGGATGGGTCTGTCATCCGTCCCCAGCAGATAAAAAGCCGGGTCATAGGACAGAATCGCCCGAAACATGGCACGGCCAATGCCATGTATTCTGGAGCGTTGGCGAAGCCGATGAAAAATTGCCTCCACAATGGCGCGCTGTGTTACGATACGAGCTCTGTCGTCTGAAGCCCGCGAGGTGGGAAAAGAGAGCAGGCCGTCCTGCTGCCCTTCCTCTGTCCTGATGCGGGGCTGTCTGTGAATGACGGCCACCGACATCAGGGGGATCCCGTTCACGACAACGGGTGCCTGCTGCTCTGTCGCAAGCGTATAGGCATCGTATGCACTATGGGTGCGATCATAGGCGATGCTCCTTCCGTTTACCAGAGTGCGGGCTGGAACAGGATACCCGGCAATGATCAGGCACTGGTCGGGGGTCACGAAAGTTGTGCGGACAGGGATACCGTCCGCTATCGCATGGGGCAGAATACGGATGGGGTAGCCGGCCAGGGCATCCGGCAGGATTATATTGGGTATCACCCGCTGAAATCTGGTCCAGCATCTGGACATATTGGCCACGGAGGCACCTTGATCAAACCGCTCCACCGGGACTTCTCCCGTTGTGGTCAGGATCATGCTTCCTTTGAGAACGCTGCCTGCCACATGGCATTGTTCTCTCCCGATTATGTCTGCCGGAGAGAACTTTTTCAGCATGCGGTTTATGTCAACTGCCTCTGGAGAATAAAGAGCGTGATCATCATTCAAGATGGAGGAACCATTTCCTGCTACCAGAGCTAAGATAGATATGAAAGCTTGTTAAAAATTAAAAAAACAAAAGTTTTGTCCCATTATTTTTATAAAAAATAAATATAAATATAAATCAAATTTTAAAAAGCAAAACAAATTGAAAAAAGCCGACGGGCCGCAAAAGGGGTTACGTACGGCTAAGCACCCTTGGCCAGACACTGGATGTTCAAATCGCCCATCTGACGGCTTTCGGCTGTCACCGGGTTTTCATGGAAAAAGCCAGTGGTGCTGATGCAGGCCGGAAAAAATGCACAGGATGCTACGATTTTTTGCGGTCGGGTGATACGGTTTTGGTCACGCGGCTAGACCGGTTGACCCACAGCATATTCGATCTGTTTGCGATGATGCGGGAGAGCACGCGCAAGGGCGCAATGGCAGAGGGACGGGCGCGGTTGGTTGCCTGCAGAAGCTGGATATTCGCCGTCGGCGTCAGGCAGGCAAGTCTCTGCGGCATCTGGCGGAGGAATAGTGCGTCAGTTCCGTTCCATTTCCCGGGTGGCTGCCTGACACGGCTTCCTCCCGGAAAAAGGCGGTGCGTTGAGGTCAGCTTTGCGGGCGTAAGGCCGTGTGGCTGAGAGTGCTGAAGAAATCCATGACCAGGTGATCCGGGGCGCAGAAGACCGCGTGAGGATGATGGCCCGTTTCGCTTCTGGCGAAGCTGAGCGCGGAGTCACGGTTTTTGAAGATGCCTCCGACGGCTCCGCTTTGATCGCATACGACCCACCGTCCCTTGATGTCATGACCGACGATGAACTGTCTGGTGTCACTGTGACTGATACGGCCCATGATAAGGCTGGTCCTTTTCCAGTTCGTATGAAAGCTCAGACCACGCAATCCCTGCGTGAGCAGAAGGAGGGCTGAATGTTCTGAAAGGAATGCTTGGTCATGCGTGTTGGCTCCATCATGGATCATGCGCGGGGACAGATGCGTCCTGCGCCTTCCTGACGGTATTCAGGCGGGCATAGGCTTTCCATGCCATGCCCGCCTGTCCAGGATAGGAAAGTTATAGAGGAGGGCAGGCTCAGCCTTTTTTCTTTTCCCCCTTGGCCGGGGCTGGCGGCGGAGGTGGCGGCTCATGCGGTTGTGGCATGGGGGTGGTGGTGAGCAGATCCAGCCCCTCCTGTCTGGTGTCGGACAGCTTGCTCATGAACGCGGTCAACCCGTCCTGGCCGTAGGCGCGGCGGCTCAGCCCGAACAGCACGACGCCGCCATCCTTGGTCAGCGGCGCATAGCGGTAGGCATTCCACTCGACGATGGGGCCTTCCTTGGTTTCGCCGCTGATGAGGAAGTCCAGTATGGTGTTGCCGGTCTCCTGATTGTTCACCACCGTCAGCCGGGTGAGCGGATCGCGGGTTTTACGGCTCTGAAGCTGAAGGGCCATCAGATTGACGGATTGCTCGACCGTCATCGGGCCGCTGATGCGCTCGATCAGGAGCATGCTGTCGTAATGAGCGATGGTTTCGTCCGCCGGGATGTATTCCTGCTTGACATAGGCGGCTGTGGGATGCGCGCTCCACACCAGATGGTATAGCTTTTTTCCCATCAGGATCGGGCCGGGCAGGCCGAGATAATCGGTCGGCTGCTGTGCCGTTTTCAGGGTGTCGGCTGGTGGAGGGGACGGTAAGGGCGGAGGTGCGTAGGCCGGTGGTGAAGCCGCCTGAACCAGAGCTGGCCGGGCCATGGTAAAGGCAGCCATCATTCCGCAGACAGTCAGCAGGAGCGGATGGTAGCGATAGCGGCGTGTTCTGGCATGCATGGTCGGTATGGTTCCCAATGACTTCTCTGCATGCAAAAGACCAAACCGGTGGAGGGGTGACAAGGGTGAGAGGGTGTCTCGCAGACGATGACCGACTTGCTTATCAGGTCTATGATGACAGCATTCTGATGGTTGTCGTTCGCTGCGGGAAAGCATGACAAAACGGAGTTTAGAAGGCTACATCAAAAATATTCCGTTACAGATCAACAATTATTGCTTCCAAAATGAAGTGACTAGAGAATAACGTTTCTTTTCATACCGAATCAGAGAAGCGGCCCATCCTGGAGCCGCTTCCTGCTGATTTTTTTAACATCCCTGTCTCAAGCGGGCTTCTTTGCTTCCCGCTCCCAGAACCGCAGGGCGCCGCATGTTTTGAGGAACCTGGCGGCATCGTCTGCTTTTTCCAGTCTGACGAACCCGTCATCCTGCAAAGCGGGCTTGATCCCGGCGGCCTCCAGTAAAGTTTCGGCCTCCTTCGTGAAAGCAATGAACTTCGCATGGGCGAAGGCATCGCTGACGAAATCCCGCGCTTCCGGTTTTTGCGACAGCAACGCCGCGCCGTCGGTGGAAAGAAGCACAGCCACCGCGTCATACAGAACCGAGGGACCGCCTTCTACGCGCTGTTGGGCTTTGTGGGAGACGCCTTTGCTGTCGGTGATACCGCTGACAGTCGGGGCAATGAGTTCCAGTTGCGCCCCTTCCTTGTCGACCGCCTCAATCAGCGCCGATAACAACGCGGCATCAGCCCCGTCGCTGACGAGGAGGCCAAGTTTGCGGCCCTCGAAACGCTGCGGGCCATTGGCCACGATGCTGAGTGCCGCAGAGGGAGGCAGATCAGTGATGGGTGCCCGTGCCGGTTTCGGAGCATCCGGCAAAGCCTTCAGCCCCAGCCCGCCCGCCACCGCATCGGCCAGAGCCTCATCCACCAGCCGCAGATGCCCGACCATCCGCTCGCGGATCGCCGGCGTCTCCACTTTGCTGAGTTCAAAGGTGAAGGCATCCGCGATATGCCGTTGCTCGATCGGGGTCTGGCTGAGATAGAACTGGCGCGCCTGACTGTAATGATCGGCGAATTTCTCCGGCCTGGCGCGGCGCTTTTCGCCGCTTTCCTGCGCTGGGAAGCTGATATGGCCGCGTTGTGGGTCTTCGCGAGGGCCTCCCTCCGCCCCCCAGCTGTTCGGCTCGTAATTGGCGCGGCCTCTGGGGTTGCGCATCGCCATGTGGCCGTCCTGCTGGAAATTCTGCACCGGCACATGGGGCGCATTGATCGGAATATGCGTGAAATTCGGCCCGCCCAGGCGCTTCAACTGCGTGTCCAGATAGGAGAAATTACGTCCCTGCAACAGAGGATCATTCGTGAAGTCGATCCCCGGTACGACATTCTGGGTACAGAATGCGACCTGTTCGGTCTCGGCGAAGAAATTGTCCACCGGGCGGGTCAGCACCAGACGCCCGATGATGCGCACCGGCACATCTTCTTCCGGGATCAGCTTGGTGGCATCCAGTATGTCGAACGGGAAGGCATCGGCGAAGGCATCATCGAAAAGCTGAACGCCTACCTCCCATTCCGGGAAATCACCGCTGTTCAGGGCGCTCCATAAATCGCGGCGGTGGAAATCCGGATCGGCGCCGTTGATCTTCACGGCCTCGTTCCACGCCACGGATTGCAGGCCCAGCTTCGGCTTCAGATGGAATTTGACGTAGGTTGAATGACCCTCCGCATTCACAAAGCGGAACGTATGGACGCCAAACCCCTCCATAAAGCGCAGGGAGCGTGGAATGGTGCGATCCGACATGATCCACAGCGCCATATGCACCGCTTCCGGCATCAGGGAAATAAAGTCCCAGAAATTGTCATGCGCGGTCTGGGCCTGCGGAAAGGCGCGATCGGGGGCTTCCTTGGCGGCATGGATCAGATCGGGGAACTTGATCGCATCCTGAATGAAGAAAACAGGGATGTTGTTGCCGACCAGATCCCAGTTGCCTTCTTTGGTGTAGAATTTGATCGCGAAACCACGCACATCACGCGCCAGATCGGGCGATCCTTTGTTACCCGCCACGGTGGAGAAGCGCACGAAAAGAGGTGTTTTCTCCCCCTTGCGCTGGAAGATATCGGCTCTGGTAATATCGCTCAGGCTTTCGGTCAGCTCGAAGAAGCCATGAGCGCCATAGCCGCGGGCATGCACCACGCGCTCCGGGATACGCTCATGGTCGAAATGGAACATCTTCTCGCGGAAGTGGAAATCTTCCAGTAACGCCGGCCCGCGCGCATCAAGACGCAGCGTGTTCTGATCATCGCTGACCGGAATGCCCTGTTGCGTCGTCAAAACCGGATTGTTCTCGCCGGCGAGCTGGTGCAGTTCCCCGCCCAGCCCGTGCAGAAACGGGCAGCCCCCACCGGAGGGCAGCGGAGGCACCGAAGCAGAAGAGGAAGCCGGGCGGGAGGGGCGGGTGGGAGGGGCCATGGACGCGATCTCCTGTATCTCTCAACGTGTTCCGCACCTTGCCGTTCAGGGAATGAGACGAGCCGGATCGGCCCGCCGCGGCGAGGCATGTGCACGACAGAAGCAACGCAGCCCCCTTTGCCCCGGTGGCATCACGAAAATGTGAGGGGATCAGTATCCTATCGTAAAGCGCTGCCGGATATGGGCCGGGTGTTCCAGCTCATCCACCAGTGCGATGGCATAATCCTCGTAGGAGATGGAGGAACCATCTTCATGGCGCAGCACCTGATCTCCGCCGAGGCGGAATACGCCGGTGCGGCCGCCAGGGCCGAACAGGATGGAGGGGGAGATGAAACTCCATTCCAGATCACTGGCGGAACTGCGGAGCAGATCGAGAAACGCGACCCCATGTGAGGCTTCGAATTTATATTCGGCGGGAAAATCGGGATGATCGATCAGCTTGACGCCCGGCTCTGCCTCCAGACTGCCCGCGCCGCCGACCACCAGATAGCGTTTGACGCCTGCCTCCCGCACCGCACGCAGCAACAGGGCGGGATCAATGGTGGGGAATGGCAGTGCGCTGATCACCGCATCATGTCCACGCAGGACAGGGACGATGGTTTCGGTATCGGCTGCGTCCCCGGTCACGGCGGTGACGCCAGGCAGGGGAGGGACCGAGGAGACGTTGCGCGCAATCGCCGTCACGCGATGGCCGCGATCTGACAGCTCTTTCAGAATATGCGACCCGGCATTCCCGGTGGCACCAAGCAGGGCGATAAAGGACATTGTTCATCTTTCTGTCTGTTACAGGCGTGAATGAAAAATCTGTGTCAGCGTTTAGAATGAAAATTAAGGGATAAGGAAATAGAATGGGTTAAAAAATTTTATATGGTGCGAAAATTATATCCGGCAACCATTTCATTATATTTTTATTATTTTTTTTAACGAATAAACCTGATAACATATTTTTTATTTATTATTTATATTTGAATTTTTTTATTTATATTTATAATGACATTATATTGACTTTTTTCTGTTTTAAAATATAACAAAAAAATTTCGGGTGGGGGGAATAAATGTGGTTTTTTAATAAAAATTCAGTCTGGTTAATATCTTTTCTCTTTTTTATATCATCTTTGTTTATTGTGATTGCTTCGGGGGAAGTTTCGAGGCCTCTTTTAAAGGGTGATTTGTCTAATAATGCTGTTTTCAAGCCGGATGATTTTGTGATTTATAAACCATCGAGTGAAACGGTTTATATACAAAAAAAAGCTTTTGATAATATTATTGGTAAAGAAAATATGGTCCCTGTGTATGGACCAGATAAAGCGGTATCATTTAAAATAAAAGCAGGAAAAATGGAAAGCCTGCCCTTTTTGCCATCGCGTTGGATGGCTGTTCCTGTGATTGGAAAAGAGCAATTTGATATATTTATTTATGAAAGACGCCCGTACGTTGCATTGGTCTGTATTGCTTCAGGAAAACAGATTTCGCTTCTGAATGCTCTATCTGACAGTTGGATTTTGTCTATTGTACATGTGCCTGATGGTTGGTGCAATGGAGAGGCTAAGATTATTGCGCAATCAAATTCAGATAAACTCACAGTGGGATTTGGTACGCCACTTGAGATAAGCCCGCTTTTTGCTCTTGCAGAAGGGCCTGTAGGCATACTGGCTGGAATGATTATTGCGCTTACAGGTTTTTTGCTGATCACCCTTCCCTTCATATTGTATCTTGGTGTCAATGTTATGGCTCGCTTGGCCGCAATGACAATATATCAGGCTCTGGCAGGGTATTTGATTTTTGTGGCTGCATGGTTTTTGCATTCGTACATACTGTTGACCTTTATGGGGTGTCTGTTTTTTGTCGCGCCGTCAGCTGCCTTTTTATTCCTTCTAAAACGCAATGGATGCCAGTCAGATGAGCAGGCTGGTCGGTTATTTGGTCTCGGGATTGCTGTATTATTGGCTATTTTGATGATCCCAAGATTTCTTCTTCAGATCGGTGGAGGAATTTGGTTTCCATCCGTCGCATTATTTCCTGCATCATGGTCTACCGACAACCTATTGTCTATTATGACAGCCAAATCCTTTATTTTGCGCGGTGCAATGCACCCCGAATTTCTGAGCTTATGGTCTATGGCTGACAGGGGAATTGTTCAACCAGGGCAAATGTTGTCTCTTATGGCTCTTCCAGGTATAGGACCAGCTATTGTTGATAACATGCCCGGCTTCAATGCCCTTCAGATTTTTGGTGGCCTGATCCAGGGAATGATCATTCCGTTTCTTATATTCTTTTTGCATGATATTCTTGCTGTTCGCCTGAGGGCTGTTTGGTTGGCGGTATTGCTGGCATCAACACCATTTCTGATGTTTAACTCTTTTTATATATGGCCCAAGCTGAGCGGCGGTCTCCTGTTTCTGATTGCTGCGCTTGCTTTTGAGAATGCGCTCAAGACGAAACGGGTATTTCCGCTCTGTGTGGCTTTGCTTGCATTTATGTTGTCTGCCATGAATCACTCTGCAAATTTTTTTGCAGGTTTGGTATTCCCGCTTTATCTCGCTTTCACTTTGATAATAAGGCATCACCAGTTTGGTACCGTCATAAAGCTTGCTCACAAAGCAGCCCTGCCATTTCTTGGAACGGCAGCCATCTGTTTCGCGATGATCTATCTGGTTGGAATCATTGAACCAAAAAGCAGCTGGCCAGCACTTTTTTTGCTGACAGGACATGGGACTTTTGGATTGAATCATGTGCAGATGATCTCATCCATTCACGATTTTCTGTCGAAACTGACTTTTGCAGAATTTCTTTCTATAAAAATCGATGGATTTTCTAGTCTATTCTGGATGAGTAACCCGATTTACCATCGTGCTCACGCAGATTATTCCATTTTGGGTCTGTGGCGATCAGAGCAGATGTTTAGCCTGTTTTTGTCGTTCGGGCCGGGACTATTATTGCTTCTTATTGCCGGGATTGCTTCAAAATTCTGGCAACCGGGCCAAAATCTGGTGGTCAAAAACTCAGTATTGGAAGAAAAATCTGTTGAAGCGATAAAGATTACTAAAATATTTGGAGCAGCATCAGCCATAAATTTGATACTTTTTGTTTTGGCTTTTCAGATGCCCATGGCTGTTCATCATTTGCCATATGGTATTCTCCTTGGACTAATAGTGTGGATTTTTGCTATTTCTGCCAGATTGAAAGGTGCGCTTGTGGTGGCGGCATTCTTACAAGTCATGAACCTTCTATATGTCTGGTATTATGGATCATACATGGTATGGACCTATGAATTGCCTCGTCTTTTCCCGCATGGAGGTTGAATAACTGTAATGATCCTCAGTTTTTCGTCAACTGAACTGCCAGGTTTTCATTTATAAGGAACTGGGGATCCTTAGCGTCTACTTTCTATTGCTTCATCGCCATCCTCTCAAACGGCCGGAGCATCCGATCCATCCGTGGATCGCTCCAATCTTCAGTGAGCGTATCAGCGAAGCGGGCGAGGGGGCCGGTCATGGGCAGGGGCTGGCCGGTGCGGGCATCGGTGATGTGGGTGGCGACGAAAATCGGTGCGCAGGACTGACCATTTTCGTCGGGCCACGCGCCGGGATCGAGACGGCCATGGATCTCCAGCGGCGTGATCTGCGGATCACCCTGATGATCGAACCAGTGAAATTCTGCCTCCACACTGGTGGGGTAGCTGGGCATCGTGAAACCTCGGTCAAACGGAGCGGAACAGGCCGCGCCGTTTAACCTCTTTGAACCCAGTCAGTCAACACTAAATAGTGTTAAAATGACGTTTCGGGGTTAAACCCCGGCGACCTCGTTCCAGGGGATGACCCGGTAGATGCGCATGACGGTCCGGGCGTCGATCTCGATCTCTCCGGCGGGGTTGTACTGGTGCAGCACCAGCCGCCCGGCCGTGCGGCGCACCAGACGTTTCACCAGCGCGCGTGGTTCATCGTATTCTCCGTCCTGCACCACCACGACGACGTGGTCTCGCGGGGCGGCGGGGCGGGTGGGGTGGATGTAGATCAGATGGCCATGCTCCACCCATGGCTCCATACTGTCGCCCTCGACATACAGCGCGAACAGGCCGGGAATGCCGGTCAGGGGGCCGGGCAGGCGTGCCCAGTCCAGCGCCTGCGCACTGTCCGGCAGACCCGTTGCCCCCAGCGCGCCACCCTGTGCCGTGCCGAAAACCGGCACGCTGCGCAGAGAAAGCCCCGTGATCGGCGGTGGGATCGGCTGATCCGGTATGCGAACCTGGCCCTGTAATTTCCGGGCTGGCTGAGGGGATTTTTCTGCCTCCGTACCCGGTTGGTAATCGCCGAGGTAATCCGGGTCCAGCGTCAGCAAATCCACGCCCAGGCATTGCGCCAGACGTGGCAGGGCGCGGGAGCGCTGGGTCAGATTACGTTCGATTTTGTCGATCGTGGTCTGGGAGGTTCCGGCCTCTTTCGCCAGTGCGTCCTGAGACCACCCGCGCTGGATTCTGGCGTGCCGCATCCGCTCGCCCACTGTCATCTCTATGGGGAAGGAAAGCGGGGATCGGGCATCGGATGGATGGCTCATACTTGTCTCTTTAGCACAGCGTAAGGGGGTTGAAAACCACCATTTTAGTTATTTAGGTGTTGACGGGGTTAACCCCATAAGTTTTTAATGCCGCGCATGGTCGAGTCACAATCCCCTCCCGCTTCATCCCCTGCCTCCCTGTTCGCCGATGCGGAGGGGAAGGCGGGTCTGCCCCCGCGCCGATGCCTGTATTGCGGCGTGCTGTTCCCACGCTCGGCGGAGGATCGGTTCATTTTCCGCTGCCCTGAACACCGGGTGATGGAGGATTAGGCGCATGAGTCATCAAGCACTTTCCTCACCTTTGCCTTCCCCCCTGACCCCGCCGGAAAGCGATCTCCGCGGCCTGCCTTTCATGCCGCTGGATGTGGAGCGGCTGGCGGATAGCGATATGGTAGCGCTGTCCAGCGGGGATGAGTTCAAGGCTGCCCTGCTGCTGATCCTGAAAAGCTGGACCCAGCGCCCGGCGGGCAGCCTGCCGGATGATGACCGTGTGCTGGCCCGGCTGAGCGGGGCGGGCAATCGCTGGCCGAGGCTGCGGACCATGGCGCTGCATGGCTGGCAGCGTTGTGCGGATGGGCGGCTGTATCATGCGGTGGTGGCGGAAAAAGCCTGTCAGGCATGGGCGATGCGCCTTGCCCAGCGCAGCCGCGCCCGTGCCCGGTGGGAGAAACATGCTTCGCCCGCTTTGCCCCCGGATATGCAGGCGCAGATGCAAGGGACAGGGATAGAGACAGAGAGAGAAAAAAATCACCCTCTCCCTCATCAGACGGGGCCAGAAGGATGCCCTCTGCCACCGGGTTGGCAACCGGGAGAGGAAGAGCATCGCTTTGCCTCCTCTCTGGGGTTGAGGACGGAGGAGGTGTTGCCTCGGTTCCGGGATTACTGGCAGGCCCGGTCGGGGGCTTCCGGTCTGCGGCGGGATTGGCCGGCGACATGGCGCATCTGGTGCCGTGGCGATGCGGAGCGGTCGGCCTCCTCCTCTTCCCACACCACTTCCCACATCAGGCGCGGCAAAAAAGCCATCAGCCGTCAGGACGCCTTACTGAGGGAGCATGCGGCATGGCAGTCCGGGCCTGCGGCCTGCACCACGGGGGAGGAAACCCCCTGCGCCACCGGCGAGGAAACGCAATGACCCTTCCTCCCCGGTCTGATCCCCTCCCGCCGCATCAGCGCCTGATGGAGCGGCGCGACTGGTTTACGGCGCTGGCGCAGCTGACCTACCCGACCGATCCGGCGGAGGCTCTGCGGGCGTTCCGCGCCTACGCTCCTTTACTGAGGAGCATGCCGGATGCGGCCTTTACCGAAGCCAGTCTGGAACATGTCGCCTGTGCGCCGCGGCGGATGCAGATGCCGGGCTTTGATGATGTGCGCAACGGATTGTCGGCGTGGTGGCGGGCCCATCGTCCCCCCTCCCGCGCTTTGCCCCCGTCTGGAAGATTTTCGTCTCCTCCGATCCCGGAGCGCAAGCCACCCTCGCCAGAGGAAATCGACGCCGTCAGCGCTCTGCTGAGCGCATGGCGTCAGGAGCGTGCGGCGCGGGTCGAAGATCCGGCTTCCCCTTTCAGAACGCCTTTATCACGCAGGAAACCTACATCATGAGCTGTCTCTCCGCCCCGTCCGACCTTTCCCCGCGTATCCTGCGGGAAACGGTGATGCTGTCCCTGCAACAGGAAAATGCGCCGGGTGAGAAGGGAGAAGCCAGTCAGCCCCCTGCGATCCGGCTGCGTCGTCGTCGGGACGGGCTGCAACTGATGCATGCACGCGGCGATCTGCCGCAGGCCATGTTCTGCGCCGCCGAGCGGTTCCGCGATGAGTATGCGCGCGCGCAGGGTATTTCCACCGGATGTCGGATGACCTCTCTGGCGCTGGGGCGTGTGACGAATTCGGCAGGCCCGGGTCATGGGCCGGCTGAGCGGCAGCTTCTGGCGCTACGCCGCTGCCGTGCCGCCTTGTCGGCGGTGCCGGAGCGGTCGCGGGCGGTGTTCGCCTGGGTCGTGGTGGATTGGAAAACGCTGGGAGCGTACGAACAGGCGCATCATATGCGCAATGGACGTGCCCGCCCGTGGTTGATCGAGGCATTGGACGCGCTGGCCGATCATTATGCGGGGCGGCAACCTGCTTCCCCCTCAAAACCAGAGGAGGCGCGGTGAGGCTTCATCAGCTTCGCCACGCCTCTCTCTGTCTGCTGCACTCATCCTTTATCGGGGCCGGCGAGGGGAAGATCCGTCATTTTTCGCAGACATGCCTGATTTGTGGGCGTTTCTGCGGGCCCCACATCAGCTTGTCCTGACAGAAACCGGCCTCATGCGTATCCATGGTTTCTTCCATGACGGTCTGTCCGTTCAAGCCGTCATTGGTCGTGCCCGCGCAAGCCGCAGCGCCCACAAGCACAAAGGTAGCCAGAACAGCGTGAGTTATCATACCGCGGATATGGGTTTTGCCCTTGTTATTAGAAAGTACTGGGCTGGTAAAGACTGGCATTTTTATTCTCCCTTATCTTTATCGTTATCCTCAATATAAAGGGTGATTTCTTAAACAGTCTGTCTGGAATGTAAAAAAATATGACTGACCGGGGTTGGTAACAGGTGTTGATAAGTGGGAGGGATGCTTTCCTGCATCCGCCTGAAAAGATGCAATTCCAAAACGGTTTTGCCTGCCACTCTTAAAATAAAAGTTATCCTTTGTTCATCATGACAAAAAAATAGCCATTTCTTGATGCCATGCCATTCCGCAGGGCAGCGCTCGCTGAAAGAAAAAGGCGCTGTTTATCCGGCTATCAGGAAAAAAAATTACCTGACAGGAATTGTGGCACGCCAGTTGCTTTGTCGTTGGCAGACACATGCTTCGCCGTGGCGTGAACCCTTGAACGGGTGCTCGTGGGGGGAGCAAGGAAGCAGAGCGGGGGATCATAATGAAGATGGCAAAACAGGTTTCGGCACGTATGAAGCAGTCCGGAATCGTGATGAATTGGTCTCAACAGGTCAAAATAAGTCTGTTCGAAGCTGAAATAAAAGTTTGTGTCGGCTTTGTTCAATAACCGGGCTTTGGCTCCATGAAATTTTGGTAACGCCACTGTCATCCTGATGCAGCTTGCTGACACATGTCAGTGATTATTCGCAAATGGACGCAGGGGCGGAAGAAAATCTGAAAATATAGACAATAAAAAGGTTGTATCCGTGAACGGGAAAATGATCTGGCGGGCAACGACTGCACTCTGTTTCGGAACCGTTCTGTTCGGACTGGCGGGTCAAGGTCGCGCCCAGGTGCCGGAGGAACCGAAAGGGGACGAAATGCGCCCCACCATCAGCGAAATGCCGGCCGAGCAGCAGCAGGCGATCTCAGCCGCACAGAAGCCGAAACCCAAAGTCTCCTACTGGGATAATACGGAGGCACATCTGACCATTCAGGCCGGCATTACGGGTAACCCGTGGACCAAATCAGGCCGCAATTTCGGCCAGTTCTATGCCGACCGCGCCAACACGGTGACGCTGAACCAGATCATGGGAAATCTGTCGCATCCCATTCAGGATGTCGGCAAAGGCTATGGTGTGGGCTTCGTGTTCGAGATGATGTACGGCTCTGACGCCCGCTTCGACCCCACCATCGGTATGGCGGATGGCGTGCTGACCGGTCTGTATCAATGGGTGCCTACACAGGCGCATATCGATTTCCACCTGCCATGGATTACCAAGGGCGGCGTGGATATCCAGGTCGGCCAGATGTACGGTCTGCTGGGATCGGAAGGCACGCCCGCCTTGCTGCGGCCGTTCTATACGTTCAATTATGCTTCCGATTACATCGTCCCCTTCGAAATGGTCGGAGTGATGACGACGACCCACGTGACCGACAAGATGGATTTCATCCTCGGTATCAATGCGGGTAATTCCACCACCTTTGGCAATGCGGGCAATAACAGCCGCCCCAAGGGAACCATCGGTGCGCAGTGGAACAACCTGATGGACAACAAGCTGAACTTCCACTTGCTCGGTAATTTCGGCCCGCAGGGAAACAACAGCTATCCGGTGACATCACCCGACGGACTGTTCACCAGTGCCGGTGTCGGCCCCCGTGCCAATGACGAGATGCAGTATAATGTCGATTTCCTCGCCAGCTACAAGGTGAACCAGAAAACGACCGTGACGGTCGATGCCACCTATCTGCATGACGATCTGCTGCGGGCCGATGCGTATGGCGTCACCACCTATCTGGCCTATGATATCAATCCCAACCTGACCTTCAACGCCCGTGGTGAAGTATTTCGCGACAATACCGGTCTGATCATCGCTCAATATTCCAGCTTTACCTCCTTCACCCGTGCGATCAGCAACAAGCCGTTCCCCTACTTTGTGGCGCCCCCGACCACGTATGGCGAATTGACGCTGGGTGTGACTTATCGCCCGGATTTCGTGAACCGCCATATGTTCTGGGGAGGCAAGTTTACGGTGCGTCCGGAAATCCGCTACGATCGTTCGCTCAACGGCACCAACCCGTTCAATGAATCCGCAGTTCCCAGCGCGGCCAATGGGTATTTCCCTGTCGTGAATAACGGCACGAATGACATGCTGTGGTTCAACCTGGATATGATTGTGAATTTCTGATCGTGGTCTCAGCCTTGATCTGATAGTTTTTTCAGGTTTCTTCCCTTACTGTTTTGCCCGCTCCATGCCGGTTGTCCACCGGAATGGAGCGGTTTTTTTATGCCATGAGGACAGGATCAGGTCGGATGAGGCGCAGGCTCTGGAAGGCGGGTATGGCCATCATGCTGGCGGTGTGTCCCGTTATGACGGCCCGGACGGCGGCCCCGACGGCTGCCCCTACGGCGAGCCAGGCAGCGGAGACGCTGGTGTTCAGTTCTTCCAGCGGCCGGAAACAGTCGCTGTCTGCTGCCGGCTTGCTGGCACGGTCGGATGCACAATGGGTCACGGTGCAGGATGGTAGTTATGGCGCAACACGGCGGTATCGTGCTGTCAGCCTCGCAGCACTGCTGGGGAAAGAGGCAGATGACAGCGGCGTGCTGACCGCCACCGCCTCGGACGGGTTCAGCGCCGATCTGCCATTGCAAATGATCAGAGCGGCGTCACAGGATGCGTCTCAGCCGCAGCCATGGCTGGGGGTGGAGGATCCTCAACATCCATGGCCGCCTTTACCGGGTAAAAAAGCCAGTGCCGGACCATTTTACATCATCTGGAGCGGCGCAGGCGCGGAGCATGTCCCCAGTGAATACTGGCCGTATCGCATCACCCATTTGACCATCAGAACGGCACCGCTGGAGCGCTGGCCTCAACTGGCATTGTCACCGGATGCACCGGCACGAATCAAGCAGGGGCGGAAAGCTTTTATCGCTTTCTGTTTGCCCTGCCATCGGCTGAATGGCGCGGGGGATGGGTCGGTTGGGCCTGATCTTGGAAAACCCATGAATCCGACAGCCTATTTTCAGCGGCCAGCCTTGCATCGCTATATTCGTGATCCGGCTTCGGTACGGGACTGGCCGGGCCGGCAGATGCCGGGATTTAACACGAAAACCCTGCCGGATGAGATGATCGAGGCCATTATCGACTACATGGAAGGATTATAAACCCGTTATAAAGAAGCGATCTTGTTATGAGCGACGGATAAAAAAGGAAAAAAAGCTTGACTATCACCGGGATCATAAAGTAGGGTTTTTATATCAAATCGGAATTTTGTCCGGTTCGGAAGATTTTCCCTCAAATCCGGTCTTCGCAAACCCTGTGTGAAAACACGGGGTTTTTTGTATGCACGCTCGGACGGAACGACCCGAAGGATCAGGGCGTGACACGCTTTTCTCTTACAGATCGGCAGCAGAAATTCGTGGTGGCCTATGCCGCGCTGAAGGGCAATGCCGAGCAGGCTTATGCTGTCAGCTACGGTCCTGATCTCTCGCCGGCGCAGATTGCAGCGGGGGCAAGGCGCTGCCTCAACAGTGCCGCCATCCGTGCGGCTTTGGCGCATGAGGCGCAGCAAGAGACAGAAGCAGATAAAAAGAAAATGATGCAGCCTGTAACAAAGGAAAATATAGTAGCGGCTTTGGCGCGTCTGGCATTTTATGATGCGCGTGATGTGCTGGAATGGTCAGAGGACGGGTTGCGGGTCAAGGCCTCTTCCTCACTCGATGACGATACCGCTTTTGCGATCGAGGAAGTGGTTGAAACGCCACGTGGCCTGCGGGTCAAGCTGGCTGACAAACGCGCCGCTCTGGTTGAGCTGGGGCGAGCACTGGGATTGTTCAGGGAGGCTCCCTCCCGCGATCCAGCGCAGGCCATGAGCCGTGCGGAGATCGAGGCGGAACTGGATTCCCTCCGCGCCCATCAGAAAAAAACCTAGGATTTACCTGATATGTCGATGCAGGCGGTGGATACAGCGCTCAGACGGGAACTGGCGCTGCGTCGCCGCCTGCGCGATCTGGCAGCAAGGGAGAGCCTTCCGGAGTTTGCCCGCCTGGTTATGGCGGAACAGAATCTTTATCCGGCTGCGCATCATCATTTGCTGTTGAAAGAATTGCAGGCGGTGGCGCATGGAACAGTCGATCGTCTGTTGATCACCATGCCGCCCGGATCGGCGAAATCGACTTATGCCAGCCGTATTTTCCCTGCATGGTTGATGGCGCTGCAATCTGGAATTCGTGTGATCGGTGCCTCCCACACCGCCGATCTGGCTGATCATGTCAGTCGTGGCGTGCAATCCTGTCTGCGTGATTACGCTTCCATTCTTGGCACCGGATTGCGGCGTGAAAATGCAAGGGATTGGGAGGCGGAGAACGGATCGGCCTATAAGGCCGTTGGTATCGGCGGCCCGATTGCCGGACGGCGTGCCGATGTGGCAATCATCGATGATCCTGTCAAATCAAGGGCCGATGCCGATAGCCGTGCCTGCCGGGAGCGTGTGTGGAACTGGTTCGGGGCTGATCTGCGTACCCGTATGAAACCAGGTGGCCGCATCGTGGTGATCATGACACGGTGGCATGAGGATGATCTGGGCGGCCGCCTGTTGCTGCGTCAGGGATCGTCATGGCGCCGCGTCAATCTGCCGGCGCAGGCCGAGGACAATGATCCGCTGGGCCGTATACCGGGCGAATGGCTGTGGGGAGATGATTCCTACGGCTATGCCGGTGAATTGCAGCGTGTGAAAGCGGAGTACGAACGCGGTGGCGCGATGCGGGATTGGGCGGCGCTGTATCAGCAGCAGCCGCGCCCTGCGGAGGGTGCGTTGTTCAAAACGGCTGCTCTATCCTGCATTCTTGCAGCCCCTTTCTCTGTGCAATGGGTGCGGGCCTGGGATCTGGCGGCGACGCGCCAGACCGGCACCGGTGATCCCGACTGGACGGTGGGGGCGCGGCTGGGCCGCGATGCCGCGGGACGTTTTGTCATTGGCGATATCGTGCGTCTGCGTGGCGGGCCGGAGGATGTGACGCGCATCATCGCCGCCACGGCCAGCCGGGATGGCGTGTCGGTGCGCATTTCCATCCCGCGTGATCCCGGTCAGGCAGGCAAGGCACAGGCGGCTTATCTGGCGCGGATGCTCGGCGGTTATGTCGTCGAGACCTCGCCGGAGAGCGGCGATAAATCCACCCGCGCCATGCCGTTTGCGGCGCAGGTGAATGCGGGCAATGTCGATATGCTGCCGGGTGCATGGCAGGCGGCGTTGCTGGATGAGCTGGCGGGGTTTCCCTCAGCGAGACATGACGATCAGGTGGATGCGCTGTCCCGCGCTTTTCTGGCGCTGACGCAGGGGCGGGACACGCGGGCATCTTTCCTCGCCTATCTTTAAAAATCAGTTTTTATTCTGTGCAAGGATGCAATCATGGGCACGCGGCTCGATGATTATCTGTCCGGCGTGCTCGGTGCTGTGCAGCCGGGAACGCTGATGATGCCTGGCGACACGCGCGCGGCTGGTACGGTTTTATCAGCCTATCTTCAGGGAGGATTGGCGGCACGGATTGTCGATGCTCCGGCGGAAGATGCGCTGTCACGGGGTATCACTGTTCTATGCGATGGTGACGCGGCGGCGGAACAGGCGATGGCGGCGGAGATCGCCCGGTTGCATGTTCCGGCACGGATGACGGAGGCGTTGCGCTGGGCACGTCTGTTCGGTGGAGCAGCCGTGATGCTGTTCGCCGATGATGAGGTAGACCCACAGCGTCCTTTGCGCCTCTCTTCCCTGTCCGGCATTGCTGAACTACGGGTGTTCGATGCCGAGGAAATTACGGTGGATCAGCTTTACGATGATCCCGCCGATGCACGCTGTGGTCAGCCGATGGCGTATCGCGTGACACCGCGCGGTGGTGGCACGATGTTCACGGTGCATGAGACGCGGTTACTGCCTCTGCCGGGTGCGCCGCTGCCCCACGGCATGAGCAACGGTCTGCCCTGGCGCGGACGCTCGGTGCTGAGCGGATGTCTGGAGGAGGTTCAGCGTTATCAGGATGCGCTGCGGCTGTCTCGCGGCATGCTGGAACGCAAGCAACAGGCGGTGTTCGGTATGGCTGGCCTCGGGGAGCTGCTGCGTCAGGCGGCGATGGAGGCAGCTGATCCCGCGAACTCGCCCTTGCTGGAAAGCGTGCGGGAGCGTGTGCGCCGGGTCGATCTGGCGCGCAACGTGTTGAACACCGTGGTCATTGATGCCGGGGATCAGTGGCAGGTTCATGATCTCAATCTTTCCGGTGTCAGCGACCAGATTGAGGCATTCGAGATTTCCATTGCTGCCTGCACCGGTATTCCGGTGACGCATCTGTTCGGGCGTTCCGCCGCCGGTCAGAACGCGACCGGGGAAGGGGATCGGGAAGTGTATATCGCGGTGGTGCAGGCGATGCAGCGGCGCGTACTGGTCCCGCCACTGGAACGTCTGGTGTCCTTGCTATGGCAGCAGAGAGGATTGCGGGCTTCCATACCAGAGAGTTGGAAACTGGTTTTCCCGCCACAATGGATTCCCAGTGAAACGGAACAGGCCGATGCTGCGCTGAAAAACGCACAGGCCACTCTGGCCAGGGTGCAGGCGGAGGTGCAGGCGGAAACCTTGTCCGGCACCGCTTCAAAGACTCTCTGAGTCACAATTTTACAGTCAGGAGCAAGCATGATTACCGAGCGCCATGACATGGTGCCGCTGCCGCGCGCGCATCGCGATGATGACGGGTTCATCACCGATACGCCGGTACTGACGCGCACCGGCATTTTTACTTACACCGATCCGATGACGGGTGCGCAGCGGCGCGAATATCGTCCGCCGGAAGAAGTCTTTCATGCGGACAGTCTTTCCAGTTTCCGCGGGCGTCCGATCACGGTGGGTCATCCGCCACCGATATCGGGCCTGATCACCGCAGCCAATGCAGCGGGAGCAGTTGTCGGTACGGTAATGAGCGAGGGTCGGCAGGATGGAGAAAACCTTGTTGCCGACATTGTGATTCATGATACCGCTGCTGTCGATGAAGGTCTGCGTGATCTGTCCGTTGGCTATCGTCTCGATCTGGATGAAACGCCGGGTGAGGTGGATGGTGAACCCTATGATGCCGTGCAACGCGGCATTCGTGTCAATCACGTAGCCATTGTCCCGCGGGGGCGTGCGGGCAATGCACGGCTGAATCTGGATCGTGCCGATACGGCGCCCGCCTGCACGCCGGATTGTCCGCTTCATGCGGCACTGGCGGTGGTAACCGCGGAGCGGGATGCCGCCCGTGCCGATGCGGCGCGGCTGGAGCAGGAAAAAATAAGGCAGGCCCGTCAAAATCTGGAACAGGATGCTGCCGGTCTTGGTGTCAGGATCCATGATGATGCCTCCGATGATGAGCTGCGTATCGCTGTGATCCGCGCTGTGCGGGGCGATGCGCTGGTGCTGGAGGGGCAATCCTCCGCCTATCTGCAAGCTGCATTTGATCTCTGTGTGGCAGAGGCGCGGATGCAGGCAGGCGCGGTGCAGGCGCAGTACAGCGTCGCACAGCGCCGGGATGAAGCGGCATCCCGTCAGAAAACTCCGCTGAGTGCCTATGAAACCTACAAGGCGACCCTTTCCGCTGCGTGGCGTTCCACGCCGCCTTCCCATGCAGGAGAACACTGAACATGCCGCCGCTGCAAACCAGCTACGCCGCCCGTCATCCCGATGCGTATGAGGGCATGCAGGCCAATGCCGAACCGGTCACCATCCTGACCCGCATTGCCGACACCGACATCGCTTTTGGAAAACCCGTTGTTCAGGGTGTGAAAGATCAGAGCGTGCGTCTTCCTTCCGCGACCGCCGCGCGGTTTCTGGGGATCGCGCTCGCCGTGCATACCGTGCCTGCGCTGATGGGGCAGGCGGTGGATACCTATCCCGCCGGATCGCCGCTCTCCGTGCTCAACAAGGGTGTGATCTGGGTGCGTGTCGCCGCCGGCGTCAGCGCCGGTGCAGCCGCCTATCTGACCCCCGCCGGGGCGATCACGGCTGCATCCTCCAATAACACCGCCATTCCGAATGCGACCTTCGACACCAGCGCCCCTGCGGGCGGTCTGGCCCGTCTGCGTCTGTCCTGATCCTTACAAGAAAGTTCTGGAAGAATGAACAGCTCCCTTCAGCATACCCGGTTCGATGCGCAGACCGGACTGAGCTTTCTGGTCAGTCAGGCCGCCGCGCTGGAAGCCGAAATCTATCGCATTCAATATGCCGATATTCTGTATCCGTCCCTGATCCCGGTGGATACCACCGCGCCGGAATGGATCCAGGTGGTGGAATATGTTTCCGCCGACACGGTGGGCCGCGCCCAATGGTTCAACGGTCAGGCGCAGGATGTGCCGCGTGCCGATATCGTGCGCGACAGGCTGCGCGTCACTGTCTCCATGGCCGCGATCGGCTATGGTTATGATCTGGCCGAACTGGAACATGCACGCCAGTACGGCATCGATCTCGGCCCGGAAAAAGCTGAGGCGGCACGCCGTGCCTACGAGGAATTCGTCGATGACATCGTGCTGCGCGGCGATGCGGTGCGCGGGTTCAGCGGTTTGCTGTCTCATCCGGCGGTCACGGCGGGTACGGTGGCCAATGGAGCCTCCGGCAATCCGGACTGGGCGCATAAAACCGTTGATGAGATCATCGACGATGTGAATGCGGCGCTGACCGGTATCCAGACCGCATCGCTGCGGGTGGAGATGGCCGATACCGTGCTGTTGCCGGTGGATCGCTGGCTGAAGCTTTCCCAGACGCGCATTCCCGCCACCAGCGAGACCGCGCTGAGCTTCCTCGCCCGCACCAATATCTACACGCTGACCACCGGCCTGCCGCTGACTGTGCGCGGTATTCCTGGTCTGGAAAGCGCCGGAGCCTCCGGCGTCGGCCGCATGATCGTCTATCGTCGGGCGCCGGATGTGATGAAGCTGCATATCCCGATGCCGCTTCAGTTCCTCGCCCCCTGGCAGAGCGGGCCGATGCGGTTCGAGGTACCGGGGATTTTCCGTCTCGGCGGGGTCGATATCCGCAAGCCGGGTGCGATCCGCTATCTGGATGGGGTGTAGGCGATGGGTGACGCATCAGCGCCTTATCCGGCTCCGGTGCTGCTGGCTATTCTGGCACCGGAATTCGCCGATGTTCCGGCTCAGGCGGTGACGGATGCGCTGGGCGTGGCGGCGGCACATTGCCCCGCCACACTCTCCCCCGGTCGCAGGCAGGAGGCCATGGCGCTGTATGCGGCATGGCTGCTGAGCCTGCGCGCCTCTTCCCTGTCCGGTAGCGGGACCGCCGGTGCGGGGCAGGCGCTGCGGCGGGAAAAGGAAGGCGAGCTGGAGATTGAATATCTCCCGCGCGCCCTGACAGGCGCCGAAGCCGAGGCGGCAGGCAATTACCGGGCGCGGTATGAGGCGCTGCTGCGTCCTTTATCGACCGGTGCGGTTCTGACCGGGGAGCCGGGATGATGGATACGCTCGGAACGGCTTTATCCCGTCTGGAGGGGATGAGCCTGCGCATCGGCCCCAGAGAGCATGAGGGAGAGCGCGAGGATAATCAAACCGGAGATGTCGCCGCGGCCGTAGAGGCAGAGTTCGGTTCCGGCACCATGGCCGCGCGCCCTTATCTGCGCGCTTTCACCGACGCGCAGGCCGACCGCATCGCCGATGCCTGTGCGGAGGCTGCTGCCCTCGCGCTGGGGGGTGGTGAGCCGGAGGAGTGGTTGCTGGATCAGATATCGGCCCTGGTCGATGGCCGGTTTCCCGTCAGTATGGGGGATGAGGCATGAAAACCAGTTTCCGCCAGTCTTTGACGGTATTGAGGGAAGGAACGGGCAGCTATGTTGCCGGCCGTTTCGTCCCGGCTTCTCCGGTGACACAGACCATCTCTGCCACGGTGCAGCCTGCCTCCGTCAGTGATGCAGAGCAGATACAGCCTCTGCCCGGTGGTCAGGCGATCACTGCGCTGATCCGGATTTATACCGATGCCGTACTGGGTATCGGGAATGCATCCAGTCAGCGCGGAGATTGCGTGCTGTATACCACCGCCGGAGACACCGCTCCGCGCCGTTATCGCATCATCGCGCGGCAATCCTGGGATGCCGGGATGCGGGTGGATCATCACCGTTACCTCGCCTCACTCGAACCGTAAGGGAGTTCCATCATGCTGGATGATGGCACGGTGCACGGTTTCGTGCAGCCGATGCTCGACTGCGCGCTGATCTGGGCGGAGCAGAATGCACCCCGCCCGGCTTTTCCATACGCCACCCTGCGCTGGCTGCGCAGTGAGGAGGGGAGCAGACCCATCGCACGGCCTTGGTATGGCGCCGTCAATGCGGATGGGCTGATGGTGGTGGAAACACCCATGCAGGACACGCTGGAAATTCAGGTTTTCGGCCCGTCTGCACTGAATACTCTGGATACGCTGCGTCAGAGACTGGGTTTCCCCACCACGCAGGACAATGCCTTTCTGCATGGCATTGCCGTGCTGTCCTGCGGCCCCGTCCTCAATATCTCCGCCTTGCTGGAGACGACATGGGAGGAGCGGGCGGCCATGGAGTTGACGCTCGGTCATGTCATGCGTGGCGCGGATGCGGTCGGCCTGATCGAAAAGGTTCAGGCTACCGGAACATTGCCGGGGGGCGGTGCGCCAGTCCCCCTTTCCCTGAACATCGAAATGGAGACGCCGCATGGCTAATCTCGATCGCCTCGTCACGGTCAATATTCTGCTGCAATCTGCTTCCGTGAATACGCAGAGTTTCAGCGATATGCTGATCGTGCTGAAAAGCACTGCCTCTCTGCCGCGCACGGGTATTATCACCTCTGCCAGTGATCTGCTGTCTGCTCCGTACGGGCTGACGGCCACGCATCCGGCCTATCTTGCCGCCGCGGATGCGTTCAGCGTGACACCGCATATCTCACAGATTTATATCGGCTTCTGGGATGGCAGCAGCCAGAATGAAACACTGACGGCCGCACTCTCGGCCATGAAGACCAGCGATAATAGCTGGTACGGCCTGATCCTGCCGAGCCGTGACAAAAACACCATTCTGGAAGCCGCGGCATGGACCGAAGCCAATGGTAAACTTTTCGGCACGGCGATTGCGGAAACTGATGCGCTGGACTCGACCAAGACCACCGATACGCTATCGCTGCTGAAGGCTGCAAATTACTTCCGCACCTTCTGCTTCTATCATGCAGCAGCGGCGACCGATTTCCCGGATGCGGCGGTGATGTCGAAAATGTTCACCCTCTATCCGGGTCAGGAAAGCTGGGCCAACTGCACGCTGCCCGGTGTCAGCGCCGATACGCTGGGGGAAGGACAGAGCAGCGCCGTGCGCGGCAAGAACGGTAACACGTTCGAAAGCTTCCGCAATGTCACCATCACCCAGGGCGGAAAAACCACAGGTGGCGAGTGGATCGATGTCATCCGCTTCCGCGACTGGTTGCAGGAAGAGATCAAGACCAGCGTGTTCCAGCTGATGGTCGATAACCGTATTCCTTATACCGATCAGGGTATTCTGATGGTGAAAAGCAAGGTGCAGGCGGCACTCGATCTGGGTGTGCGCCGGGGCGGGATCGCGCCGCCGGAGCTGGATGGTAATAACAACCCGATTCCTTCCTACACGATTTCGGTTCCGCTTTCTGCCAATATTTCCGCCAATACCAAAGCAAGTCGTGTTCTGCGTGACATCAGTTTCCGGGCGCGTCTGGCTGGGGCGGTGCATCTGGTCCAGATCAACGGCACGTTGTCCTACACAATCTGAGCACAGAAATTTCCATTTTTTGAGGAATGATGATCATGGCAGGCAATGTCTATAATTATTCTCCGTCCAATGTGTACGTCGTGATCGGTGGTGTAGCGATCAGCGGTTTTTCCAGCGACAAGTTCATTACGGTCGATGAACAGAGCGCCGGCTTCGATTCCAGCGTTGGTGCGGATGGGGAAGTCATGCGCAGTTTCAGTGTTGATCCGCGGGTCAAGATCACGCTGACCCTGCTGCAAAGCAGCCCGAGCAACGAGCATCTTGATGCGCTGTATACGGCGGATCGTCTGTCGAATGGCAGCATTCCGGTGCCGATCCTGATCGAGGATCTGGGGGGTGGGCTGCTGTTCTCCGCCGGTACCTGCTGGATCAATGGCCGGGCCGGTCATGAGCGCAGCGCGAAGGGAAGCACGCGGGTCTGGAGCATTACGGCGGTGTCCCCGCAGCTCGCCACAGCTTTCCGTAAATCCTGAAGGTCATGAAAGCCATGTTGCAAGGCGGATCAATTCAGGAAGGACGCGAGAGCGTTACGATCGGTGCACAGGTTTATCACATCAAGCGGTTCGATCCGTTTCGTGCGCTGCGTATTCTCGGCTCGCTGCAAGGGGTGTTGCTGGCGCCCTTTGCCGCGCTGATGGACACGGCGCGGGGAGAGGAAGCCATCATGCAGGGCCTGCGCGATCTCTCGCGCGGGCTGGAGGGAGAGGCGCTGGAAAAACTGGCGCGTCTTCTGCTCGACCCGGATTGTATCGCGGTGGGGGATGATCCTGCCACGGCGCGTCGTCTGAGTCATGCCATGGCCGGTTCGGTGTTCTCCGACGTGTCGGAGGCCATCGAGCTGTGCATGGAGGTGGTGAGGATCAACTACGCGGGTTTTTTCGAGCGCGGCAGAACCCTCATTGGACAGGTTCTGCCGAATGGGACGAACCGCAAACCGGCAATGGAAGCGGCGGACAGCTCTCTGAAGAACTGAGGTCGGAACTCCTGATCTGGCGTCCCCTTCTGGCCGGGCATGTCTCGCTGGGCGAGCTGCGTGGCGGGGTGGTGACGCTGGATGACCTGCTGAAGCTGAACGCATTGCTGGACATGCGCGCGCAGCAGCATGCGGCGGCCAGACGCGAGCAGATGGGGCGTAACCGGACAGACGGAACGGCAAGAAGGAGTTAGGACAATGGCCATTCTGCGTGAACTGGTCACGCTGATCCGGTTTCAGTTCGACCGCAGCGGGATCGATGAGGCGCGTGCCGAAACGATGCGTCTGCGTGAGGAAATGGAACGCACCGCTGCCATGGCTACGAAACTGGGCGGTTCGGGTGTTCAGCCGTCCAATACTGCCGGCAGCCAGGCCGATGCGATGTCCGGTATGCTGATGCCTGCCCTGTCGGCGATCCAGTCGGCCGGGCAGTCCATGTCGCAAGCCATGCTGACATGGGCGCAGAGCCCCACCGCTGCGCAGGGCCCTGCCGCAGCGGCGGGGGGCATTGTTGCGGGTGGGGAGGCCACCTCCCTGTCTGCCATGGCGCAGACAATGCGGGGTGCGCTAATGCAGCTTGTGCCAGCCGCCTCGCTGGCGATGATGGGGCAGTTTGCCACGCCTTCCAGCCTTTCTTCTGCCGGGCAAGTTTCCTCTGCCGAGAGGGAGAGGGTCCCCCTGCACAGGATGCTGTCGGCGCTTGAGCCTGCGTCTTCTCCGCAAGAAACGGTACAGGAGACTTCCCTGACCCGGCGGATCATGCGGCAGGCGGAGGCTCTGCTGTTGCCGCAACTCCCAACCGTTTCTGCCTCGCCGGAGCTGATGGCCGGGCAACCCTCCATGGGTCAGGGGGGGAGCGATGATCCGGCTTCTGCTTTCCGCGCTTCCCTGCGGCAGGAGATGAAGGAAGCGGCAGGCTTGGCGACCGGCGCCTCCTTCAGCCTTTCCAGGAGCCTGTTGCCAGACGTGCAGCCCACGCAGCCTGCCGAGACGGAGCGTGGGATCGACCTGACCGGCGCGCTGCACGGAGCCATGCGGGCATGGGCCACGAGGCCGGAGGATGCCTCCCTTTCCCCGATGTCTGAAGGCATCAGGCCTGGCAATACAGCGCCGTCAGGTCTTGACATTTTTCCAAATTTGATGATGGCGCTGAAATCTTCTCCGCAAGGGGCTGATACCAGCTCGGACGGACCTGCCGCTGCTCCGTCCTTGCCGCTTCTTCTGACTTCCCTGCTGCCTGTCATGGAGCATCGGGACAGGGCGGTCCTATCCTCCGCGACAGGGGATGAGGGCCTCTCAGCCGAGGCGCAGGGCAGGCAGGGGTCTGTCGTCGCCCTGGCGGAGGAGGCGTCCTCCTTGCTGTCCGGTCTGACCGCGTGGCGTGCGGCGCTACTGCCATCCTCGCTCTCTTCTTCTGTGGAAAACCGTGCTGCAGGAGGGGGAAATGAGGAAAGGGGTGCGTCAGAACCCCTGCATCCCGGCCGGGAGAACGCAGGCAGGGAGGGAGTCTTCTCCATGGAGGCTCCCGCTGTACCAACGGCTTCTCCTGTCGCATCTCTCGCACTTTCACCCGCGCCGTTGCCCGGTCTGTCTGCTCTGCGGCAGGTGCTGGGTGATATGCTGCCACCGGTCAGCCTGCTGCGCGATCCACTGCATGGTGCGGCAGAACCCGACAGCATCAGCCGCGCCGGAGGGGCAGTCAGCTACGTCACCAATGTGTCGGTGGGTGCGCCCTCCATTTCCATCACCGCTCCGTCCGGGGATGCCGACACCATCGCAGCCCTCGCCGCGCAGGGTGTGTCCGACAGTCTGGAAGGCAGCGCTGACAGCTTCGCCCGGCAAGCCAATAGTGGAGACAAAAGGTCGGAAGGTTAAATTGTATAAAAAAAGAGAAAAAGAAAACATACGCTTTATTTTCATAAAATAACGCTAAAGTGCAAAAACCGATGGCCACTTTCACGCCATGGGTGATGACACCGACCGACATGCTGCAACTGGCTGCATCGAACGGCCCACAACCGTCCGGAGCAGCGATCAAGAAGGGGCCGTTCATGGCCATAAAGACTGACAGGAAAAAACAACCGTCATCGCTTTCTGCCGAGGCAGGAGGCGAAACAGAGAACGAAACCATGCCATGCCAGCAGCCCAAGCCGCCTTTTACTGCATGGACGCCGCCCTGCGTGGCGCTGGGGGCGTCTGCGGCCGATCAGGCCGTTGCTGCGCAGGGTCTGCATACCCTGCCCTTTGTGCGGGTGGCCGGCGATGGCAGTGGCACGCGCTTCTGGGCGCCGGAGCCAAGCGGCGATTATCTGACCGATTGCGGGCTGGGGGCGGCCTATGGTCAGGCATTGCTGGCCATGCTGCGGGCTGAGCCGGAAGGGCCGAGCCATGTGCTGGCTTTCCTGCTGCAAGACCTGCTGCGTCATGGCGATATCCGTCGTGACGGCGGTCTGCTGGCCGGTATGGCCACCGTGTTGAGCGATGTGCTGCGTCAACCGGTTGCCCAGCCTCGTTCTTCCTTACCGGAGGAGGCGCCCGGTTGATCAACGCCACCTGAGTACGATCCCTCCGCCCTGATCTCTCCCTCTCCCTGTTTCCTGCGGGAGCAGGGCGGAGGATCATTTTCCCCATAAGGCTTCCCCCATGCTGAACACGCTGGATCTGATTTTTGGCGCCTCCGGCCAGACCTATCTGGAATATCAGGCGACTCCCAGGCACATTACGCTTGCGCCCATTGATAAAGGCGGGGGAGGGGCTGCCAATACGGGCCAAACCAGACCCGCTCCTGTCCCCGCCACCAAGGGGGCGCTGCATCTGGATCTGCTGAGTATGGAGAGCTATCAGCTGCCCTCCCTCGCCACGCAATATCCGGTGGAACAGGGCATGCCGATTTCCGACGGCATCATCCCGCAATCGGCGCGGCTGACTATCACGGGGGCGGTGTCCTCGGCCAATGCCACGCTGTTTCGGCCATGGAATCTGGGCCTGCGCGGGATTTCGCGGCTGGAGGATACCGTCAAGCTGCTGGAGGAGCTCCATACCGCCCATCTTCCTGTCACAGTGGTGACCGGGCTGCATGTCTACCCGAACATGGCCATGACCGGTTGCGAGATCAATCGCGGGATCACGAAAGATGGCGAATCCCAGAGCCGCACCCTGAAGATCAAGCTCGATTTCCTTCAGATACGCATCGTGCAGGCCGATGTGGCGGTCAGCGGCAATGCCGCCGCCGAGGTCAGCGGCAAGACCGGATCCTCCGCCATTCCCGCTGGAAAAGCGCAATCCGCCACCCCACCCCCGAGCCTGATCACGCGGGTTGCAACCGCGCTCGGCCTGACGGCCTGACCGTAAAGGAAACCAGATATGCAGCTGATTTCCGTGCCCGATCTGAATGACAGCGTGATGGAGGCCGAACTGGATGGCCAGAGCTTCTTCCTGCATCTGTCCTGGAACAGCGAGGCCGGGTTCTGGACCCTCGGGCTTCAGGATGCCACCCGCACCACCCTGTTGGAGGGGCTGCCCGTGCTGGGCAACACGCCTCTGATCGGGCGTTATCGCACCGAGGCCATGCCGCAAGGAGAACTCATCGCCCTCCCGCCCGATACCGCGCTGGAAAATGGGCAGGAACGCATCGGGCGCAGCGATCTGCCGGGTGCAGGCGGGGCATCGCTGGTTTATGTCTCCGCCGCTGAAATGGGTGCCTCTCTTGAAGGGCCGGACTGACGGGGCGCCATAAATCCTTGGCAAACAGCGCCGGAAAATATTAGAAAGGGCCTGCACCAACCAATGCAGCCTACAGAGAAGGGGGGGGAGGGAGCCGCAAGGCTGCCTCCCCCCTTTCTGCGTTCCGGCCCGTGTCACGATCCGTGTCAGAGGTTCCGGCACTGGCTGATCTAGCGCAAAGCCGCGTGGTGACGCCACTGTTTTGCTTTTGTTCGGCCTTATTTCCGCCCGCAGAACAGCAACTGATAGAGGCAGGAACCGACAGGCATGCTCTGCCGCCACGGTCTCCGCCTCCTCTCTGTTTTCCCCTGTATCCAGCGGTCCGTTCCCTATGCCGAAAGCATGCCCCTTCTGCCCTGCTTCCAGACTGATTTTATTGCGTTTCCGCGACGTTGCCCGGCGTGGCATGGCGCTGGCCATGCCCGTTTTGATGCTGAGCCCCGCCATGGCCCAGCCCCTGGATACGGCCCCTCATCCTGCCTCTGCCTTGGCCAATATGGGGGCTGTACAGCGGGCGGAGCTGCATGCCCGCACCCATGGAGCGCTCTCCACGGCTGAAGCGCCCCCGATTCGCGTGAGTCAGCAACCCGTTCAGCACGTACCGGACAGCGAGTCGGCAGCGATGAGACAGGAAGCTGAGGCTGCTCTGGAAGCAAGACTGGGTCTCGGAATCAGCATTTCAGAGGGGCATGCGACTCGATTTCGGGACGGGAAGGGGGGAGAATCGCAGTGGTATATGTGCGGTTCGACGACCCGATTGAAGGGTGGGATGGCCGGGATGAGCAGGTCCGACTCGGACCGATTCGTGATGGCATCATCGGGTGCGTTGCTGCTGGAAAGCCAACAAAACGCCGATTTCGGGTGGCCGTGGGCACATGTCTGCTCCCCGGAAAACGCAATGCATCCCCCTTCTTCCCCGGTTCCATCCCCTGCCCGAACTGCTGTTTCACCCCCGGTTTCTGCTGGTGGGAAGGGCACCGAAAGATAAGCCGGGAAAGAGTTTCAACGTAACATATGAAAGGATTTAGCATGGGCTACGACATTATTCTTGCGGACGCGACTCGGGACGTATTTTTGACCAATGGAGACCTGATTCTCTCCGATGGGTTGGCCAGAGTGCGTCAGGAGATCGGAATCACCCTCCGGGCATGGCGTGGAGAGTGGTTTTTGGACCTCGATTTTGGAATACCTTACCTGCAAAATGTACTGGTCAAGGAGCCGCAACGGGTCGTTTTGCAATCCATTTTTGCAGCGGCGATTGCTTCGGTTCCGGATGTGGAGGCGGTCGAAAGCCTGACCGCGACTCTGGACCGCCCCAGCCGGACCCTGTCCATCGTGTTCTCTGCCCGCACCCGGTTCGGGATGGTTTCGGACAGCATCCCGTTCGGCATCGGGGGAGCATGAGCGGGCGGATGGAGGGGGAGGAGAGTCAGCCATCCCCCTTCCCGATCCCCCTCCCATGGATGCGTCTGGATGCAAGGCGCGTCCACGCGGCTCGATCCGGGATTTCAGTGAAAAGGCCATGACAATGAAACGTCAAAAACTTGCCGGTCTGGTGGTGGTCCTATGCGTGGCCATGATGTGTGGTTCCGCTCTGGCTTTCGACAGAGATGAGGATTTACACGTTGAATGGCATATGTTTTGTAATCGAAACGGAAAATGTGTTGAGCGGAAGAGATATTGTAATATCGATCATCGCTGTATCTATGTTCCTGCAACGAAACAGGAAGAAGCAGAGAGGCTGCATCAATATGCGCTTTGGAAGAAGCGGAACCTGATTCAACAGAAGCAATACCGGCAGGACCTTAAAGTGCAGGAGATGATTGCAGAAAATCAGACACCAGAGCTTCTGGAAGAATTAAGAAAGAAGTACAGCGTTCTGCCAGGTCCATATCATGAATGCAGAAGCAAAGAGTGTAAAAATT